>CBFGXV010000001.1:0-27115 GCA_965652755.1 uncultured Chryseosolibacter sp.
CATTCGCTTCGTCCACTGCTGCCTTTGACATTCCCCTTGCGACCTTGGCGTGATGCTTTTTACGTATCGCGCTTGATCCCATCCACCATCACCAATTTACTTATGCCTTCCAACCAAATCCCACCCTTTGCGAGTTCCTGCACATGAACCACGAAGCATCGAACACTTTACCCGCGCACCGCACTCTGCCGATTGCAGCCTTTGTTATTCCTTTCCTTGCGAGCTTTGCGGCTTTGCGTGATGCGCTTAATATTGTCGCCATTGAAACATCAAACCAATGCCCGATTCTTGGATGTATCCACCCTTTTGTGTTTTTTTGTTTCTCAGCCGCACCGGCAGTCCAGAGCCGGGAACATCAAAGGCTATCAGCCGCATATATACCTGAGGTATTTTATTAATTTGGTTTAAATTAAATCTATGAAGAAACTCGTGTTGATATCACTCGCCGCTGTCACGGCTGTTTTATTGAGTTTTCAGGAGAAGCCGCAGGAGGAAAATATATTAAAGCTTCCGGCGGGTTTCAGCGCCCAGGTCTTTGCGGATGATATCGGCCGCGCACGCCATCTTACCGTCACCCCCGAGGGATTCGTTTACGTAAAACTCGCACGGCTTGAAGACGGCAAAGGCATTGTGTTGCTTCAGGATCTCAACAAGGATGGCAAAGCGGAAAAGCACACTGCATTCGGAGACTACACCGGCACTGGCATCGCCGTCACAAAAGATTATCTCTATGCATCGTCTGATGAGGAGATCTTTCGTTACGCACTGGACGGGAAAGGAATGGTGAAAGCTTCGGATTCCCCCGAACGCGTTGTCACCGGACTGATCAATCGCCGGCAGCACGCATCGAAATCCATCACGCTCGATGGCAAAGGAAATATCTTTGTGAATATCGGAGCCTTCTCAAATGCGTGTCAGGAGCGCGATCGTACCAAGGGATCAAAAGGTATGATGCCGTGTCCCGTGCTCGACTCGGCAGGTGGTATCTGGCGGTTCAGCGCTTCCAAACTCGAACAAACTTACGGCGATGGAAAACGCTACGCTACCGGACTGCGCAATGTTGTAGGCCTTGACTGGAACGAACAGACGAATCAGTTATTCGTCGCGCAGCACGGCAGGGATCAGCTCTTCCAGTTGTACCCCGAGCTCTATGACGCAAAGAAAAGTGCGGAACTGCCTGCGGAAACATTGTATGCCGTGAAGGAAGGCGACGACTGCGGGTGGCCGTATGTTTACTACGACGCCTTCCAGAAGAAAAAGATACTCGCGCCCGAATACGGCGGTGATGGAAAAAAAACAGGCGGAGAGGAAGCGATCGATCCACTCGTAGTCTTTCCGGCGCATATCGCACCGAATGCGGTGTTGTTTTATACGGGGACAATGTTTCCCGCGAAATACCGCAACGGTGCCTTTATTGCTTTTCACGGATCCTGGAACCGCGCACCTGAACCTCAGAAAGGATATTTTGTGGCCTTCGTGCCTTTCAAAAATGGAAAACCATCCGGTGATTGGGAAATCTTCGCCGACAATTTCGCCGGTACCGAGACCATCGAATCTCCCGGTCAGGCTAAGCACAGACCATGTGGACTTGCCCAGGGACCTGATGGCTCCCTCTATGTGTCCGATGACGTAAAAGGAACGATCTATAAGATCACATACAAAGGAAATCGCTGAGGATGATGAATACCAGATTGTTGTTGTCGCTCATAGCATTTGCCGGCTTCTTCAATGCAATTGCGCAGGATAGCCAGGGCGTTGAACCTCCCGTTGATCCGGGTAAATTGGTGTACGAGCAGAATTGCCTCGCATGTCACCAGGTCGATGGCAGCGGAATTCCTTTCCTGGCCCCTCCGCTCATTGAAGGAACATTCGTCAACGGAGATAAAAAAAGGCTCATAGAGATCCTGCTGAAAGGTATGCAGGGTGTGGAGATCAAGGGAGAACAGTACGCCAATCCGATGCCGGCTTTCGATTATCTGATCGACAAGGAAATTGCCGATCTATTAACGTATGTGCGCGGTAATTTCAAAAATCAGGGAGATGCGGTCACAGAAGCTGAGGTGAAGAGCGTCCGGGACACCAAATAAATTTCAAAAGTCAAATCAATTTTTTAATAATGGAATACAGAAAAATCGCCGACACAGATCTTGAATTACCGGTCATAACATTTGGCGCCTGGGCTGCAGGCGGGTGGATGTGGGGACGCACAGAGCGGAAAGATGCCGTGGAAGCTATCCGCGCCTCTTATGATCTCGGGGTTACCGCTATCGACACGGCTCCGGTTTACGGGCAGGGTACAAGTGAAGAGATCGTCGGCGAGGCTATTAAAGGTCTCGATCGTTCAAAGGTCCAGATACTGACGAAATTCGGGATGCGTTGGGATCTCGATTCCCCGAAGGGCGACTTCGCTTTCAAAAGCAAAAGCAATGACGGACAGGATCTTGACATCTACCGCTATGCGGGAGCGGAAAGCATTATCCGCGAATGTGAGGATAGCCTGCGCAGACTGGGAACGGACTACATCGATCTGTACCAGATCCACTGGCCGGATACAAAAACACCCATCGCTGAAACTTTTGAAGCGGTTTCAAAACTCGTCAGGCAGGGCAAGGTCAGACATGTCGGGGTCTGCAATTATAATGTCGCGCAGATGAAAGAGGCGGAGAAAACGATCCATCTCGTTTCAAACCAGGTTCCGTTCAGCATGGTAAAGCGCGACATCGAAAAAGAAGTCGTTCCGTATTGCATCACCAACAGCAAGGCGATCCTCGCCTACAGTCCCCTCGAGCGCGGATTACTGACTGGCAAGATGAAACCGGGATATTCCTTTCAGGAAGGCGACCACCGGGCCAGTCTTTATTTCTTTTCGGATGAGAACATCCATCGCACGAACCAGTTCCTGCAAAAGATCAAACCACTGGCTGACGAAAAGAAGATCACGCTTGCTCAACTCGTGTTGCGCTGGACGCTGACGAAACCAGGTATAACCATTGCGCTGGCGGGCGCGCGAAATGCAGAGCAGGCTGTCGCAAATGCAAAGGCAGGGGACGTACGACTTGAGCAGTCAGAGATGGATACGATCAATCACCAACTCAACCAGCTCCAGATTGTTAAGCCCGCACCTGTGGCGTGAGCAGGTAGCTTTTCCATTGATGTCGTTGAAAGATAAGGGACGCTAGCGCCTTTTGTATCAATGCGGCAATCTCTCCCGGATGTTGCCGTAGACCCACGTGCCGGCGATTGCGCTTAGCAGTGTAACGATGATCACAAGCGCCCCTGTGCCGATCTGCGCAAACAACGGACCTGGACACGCGCCAGTCATCGCCCATCCGAGTCCGAACAGAATACCGCCGTATACATTTCCCTTGTTGAATTTCTTCGGATGAAATTCAATCGGCTCTCCATATATCGTTTTGATCCTGAATTTCTTGATGATCCAAACAGAGATCGCGCCAATGATCACCGCCGATCCGATGACCCCATACATGTGAAATGACTGGAACCGGAACATCTCCTGTATCCGGAACCATGATATGATCTCCGCCTTGACGAGCAGGATCCCGAAGAACAATCCCATCAGCAGGTAGTTGAGGTTATGCAACCACGGAACGGATATCCGCGAATCGTTGATACATACCGCGTCCAATGAGCGGACTTCGAAATCGGTGTTCTCTTCGACGCCTACCAACGTGTTCTGATGATCCGCCGGCACAACTTGATTCAATCCTTTCGTTTTCATCATCAAAGGCTTAAGATGTATGGAAGAATGAGATTGGCCATGACAAGACCGCCGATCATAAAGCAACACGTCGCAATCAGCGAAGGCAACTGCAAATTCGACAACCCCATAATGGTGTGACCTGAAGTACAACCCCCTGCATACCGGGTTCCGAAGCCGACGAGAAAACCTCCGACAACGATCATCAGGAATCCCTGAAGTGTGAGAAGATTTCCGAAGTTGAAGATATCCGGCGGAACCATGGACGAAATGTCTGTGACGCCGTAACCCGCAAGTTCCTGGCGCAAAGTATCGTCGATCAGTATGTCCTGGTTGGATCCAAGGAACACAGCAGCGACTATGCCGCCCAGCAAAATGCCGGCAACAAAGAAAAGATTCCACGCTTCCTTCCTCCAGTCGTACCTGAAGAACTTGATATCCGCAGGGAAGCAGGCAGCGCAAATGTGCCGGAGGGAAGAAGAAACCCCGAAGGATTTGTTCCCGAGGATTAACAGTGCCGGCACCATCAATCCGATCAAAGGCCCGGCGACGTACCACGGCCAGGGCTGTTGGAGCGTTGTTAAGAACTCGTTCATATTTTAATCAATGACAGTATCTCTAAAGGACGCCTTCCACGGCACCCTCCCATTTGAAAATACCCCCGACGAGATTGTAGGACCTGAATCCCCTTGATCCAAGTATGCTGCATGCCGCGACGCTGCGGTTACCCGCGCGGCAATAAACAAAATATATCTTCTCCCGGTCAAAAGTATCGACAATAGTTTCGAAGTCTCCGCGCGTGATGTCGATGTTGATGGCGCCTGGAATTTTCAAAAGGTTAAATTCGGCAGGCGTACTGACGTCGAGGATCACTACGTTGGGGTTGTTCATGATCCCTCTTTCAAAATCCTCACTGCGGAGATCAAAAAAAGGTTTCCGCCGGTCAAATATCCTGAACATACTTCAAAGTGGCTTGATTTCCTCCTTCAATTTAAGAATTCATTTACAAACTTGCGCCGCCGCTGGTCTTTAAGAATGAACTTTGAGGTTTCTAATACAAAACCCGGAGAAGGAGCCTTCCGTTTCCGCTTATCCCGATATTTTCAAAGATTATGAAGCCTCGCGATTGAAATGGCTGGCGACCCGGTCTTTTATTCCTTTTTGGCAATCTTTTGCGGAAATTGCAATGGTCCTGATTGGTGGACTCCGGGGCGCAAACGCGCCGGCTGCAAGTTTCCGCAACAGTCTTATATTCGCTCACGATCAAAATTGCATTTCATGAACGTAGTCATATACAGCACGCGGAAGTTCGAAAAGGAGCATCTTGAAAAAGCCCTTACGACGCATCAGCTGCGTATGCTGGACACGCGTTTAACACCAGACACTGCAAGCCTCGCGCTGGGGGCTGATGCTGTTTCAATTTTTGTGAATGACAGCGCTTCCGCGGAAGTACTTCAGAAGCTGAAAGACGCCGGCGTGAAATATCTTGCGCTGCGATCAGCAGGATTCAATCATGTGGACCTCGCCGCGGCCGCGAAACTGGGCATACGCGTAGCCCGCGTTCCGGAATACTCTCCTGCCGCGATCGCCGAGCATACCGTCGCGCTCATGCTTGCGCTTAACCGGAAGATCGTACGCGCTCATAACCGGGTCCGGGACCTGAATTTTTCTCTCGACGGACTCACCGGATTCGACATGCAGGGTAAGACGGTCGGTATTATCGGAACCGGAAAGATCGGCAGGGCCGTTGCTCGCATTTTGAATGGGTTTGGATGCAAGTTGCTTGCGTTCGATCCCATCGTGAGCGACGAACTCAAAAATAAGTACGATGTCATCTACACGGACCTGGATACACTCTCTTCAAAAGCGGATATCATCACACTGCATCTTCCCCTTACCAAAGGGTCGCGATACCTCATTAATAAGGAACGCATCGCGCAAATGAAGCCCGGGGTGATGCTGATCAATACAAGCCGCGGCGCACTGGTCAATACGAAAGACGTGATCGCGGCATTGAAGACCGGGAAGATCGGGTTCTTCGGCATGGATGTCTATGAAGAGGAAGGCGGGCTATTCTTCGAGGATCATTCGGAGGACATATTGCAGGATGATGTCATCGCGCGCCTGATGACTTTCCAGAATGTGCTGATCACCAGCCACCAGGCATTCCTTACCCGCGAGGCGCTTGAGGAGATCGCGCTCACAACAAAATATAACCTCACATGCTGGGAGAACGGTGAAGCTTCAAAAAACGAGCTGAGGGGCTGAGCTTCAATATTGAAAGCATCACGCCGAGCGTTCACCGAACATTCTGCACTGGGCGAATTGATGCAAAGACGATGGGTGGTAATAGCATCACGCCAAGGCGCCAAGCTCGCAAGAAATGCGAAGGGCCATACTTCGCACAGCGCAGTGTTTCGGGGAATTGCCTTCTTTGCATTTGCATTTCCTTGGCGATCCTGCCTGCCGATGAACAATCAAGCTGTGCAGCCTTCACCAAACACACTGCACTCCGCGAATTGCCTTCTCTGCATTTGCATTTTCTTGGCGATCTTTGCGACTTTGCGTGATGCAATTTTTTATCCTCCTCATTGAACCCCTATCAGCAACAAACCCATCAAACACCCTGCCGCTGCGCATTGCTACCTCCGGTATTCCTTTGCGAGCTCCCTGCCGATGAACCATCAAGCTGTGCAGCCTTCACCAAACATACTGCACTCCGCGAATTGCCTTCTCTGCATTTGCATTTCCTTGGCGAGCTTTGCGACTTTGCGTGATGCAATTTTTATTCTCCTCATTGAACCCTATCAGCAACAAACCCATCAAACACCCTGCCGCTGCGCATTGCCAAAAAGTATATTCTGGCTGTTGCGTTTTGAGCTGATGTTGCTGCTGATCATTCCTTTGCTGGCGGGATTGATGGCGAAGGGAATTGGGTTGGAGGTTTGAGGGGGCGGGGATGAACCGCATCGTCCCCGAGACGGGAGACGCTGCTTGGGCGGCGGGGTTGGAGATTCAGGTTCGTGAGTTGACTAGTGGAGCACCGTTTGGCCGCGAAACGGGAGACACTGGTTGGACGTAGCGGTTGGAGGATTTGGTTCGATGAGTGATTAGTGGAGCGCTGTTCGGGCCGCGCCGCGGGAGCGCGTAAAGGCGAGCTCAGTGCCGCTGGGATCATGCACGCCGGAATTTATTCAATATGCGCGTTCCCTTTCAACGGCAATAGATGTAAATTTGATTTTCGATTCCCGCCTTAGTAAACCCCATACTTTAACAACCGGCCAGGTATCCGCGGAAAGATGCCGCATTCCCGACTGGCCATGTCTGAAGACAAAGTATGAAAACAGTTACCCTCAGAAGAGAATTTTCAGAACTCAAAGAGTTCACATCTAATCTGCCGAAGACGTTCGACGGCCAGGGTTCCATCATTCACAACGGCCGCAATATCATCAAGAAAATAAGTACCGAACAGGGTGTGTTCGTCGTGAAGAATTTCAAGGGAATGTACCTGTTCAACCGCCTTGCATATTCTTTATTCCGGCAGTCCAAGGCCGCTCGCTCTTACATCTATTCGCGTATTCTCAATGAGAAGGGCATCAGCACTCCACCGCATGTCGCCTGGATCGATTGTTACAGTTCAGGATTACTTACCCGCAGCTACTTCGTCAGCGTCTTCGACCCACACCAGACTCTTCGGGAGATCATTCAGTATTACGACGTTTACGATCCGGCGCGCAAGGCATCGCTGTTCCACCACCTTGCCCGCTTTGTCATAAAACTACATCAGCTTAAGATTTACCATGAGGATCTCTCGCTTGGAAATATTCTCGTGACCCGGACTTTAAAGGGATTTGATTTCGCCCTCATTGATCTGAACCGGATCAAGTTTCGAGATGTGGATTTCGTCGCGGGACTGCGAAACTTTGCAACCCTCCGCATGTCGCGCGAGGACCTGGAAGCGCTCATCTCCGAATACGCAAGATTATCGGGGGAAAAACCGGCAAGCGCTCTGAAAATATTCTGGAAGTACGAAAACCGGAAATCCCTCCTGCGCAGGATCAGAAAACAAATACGATATTACACGATCAATCAGGTGGAAAGAATATTAAATCATTCACATTCGCCCAATGTCCTCTGATGCGGAGTCCCTGACCTATCATGAGCGTAATAAAGAAAAAGATCAATGTCGCGCGAAGGATTGTGATGCGAACTCTCACGGAGGGCATCGGGAAAACGCGCTTCAAACAAACGGTTGTACCGGAGCACTTCCAGATAAAACGTGTGCTCGTCTGCCGGCCAAACCACCGGCTGGGAAACCTCCTGCTAATAACACCGTTGTTACAGGAGCTCAGCGCTACATTCCCCGACGCCAAACTTGATCTTTTCGTCAAAGGAACAATCGCCCCCGTTCTTTTCAGGACTTATCCGAACATCGACAGGATCATTCAGCTGCCTAAAAAACCAGCGAAGGAACTCCTCAGGTTTATAAAGGGATGGCTCGCCGTCAGGGACAGACATTACGACATCGTAATGAATGTCGTCTTCAATTCCTCCTCGGGACGGATATGCGCCCAAACTGCGGATGCCTCTTATCGCTTCCTGGGCGATATCGATCCTGTCATACCGTTAACATTCGCCGACCATGATCACATGGCCAAGTTTCCGGTGTATAGCTTCAGACATTTTATCAGGAAGCTCGGGTACCAACCGCGGAACGAACCTGTGGCGCCAGTTGATATCAAACTCCAGCCGGCTGAGCTGACAGAAGGACGAAAGCGTTTAAATGACCTGGTAAAAAATGAACGCCCGACGATAGCCATTTATACCTACGCCACAGGAGTGAAATGTTACGATAAGGAGTGGTGGGCCGACTTCTATGCACGATTACAAACAGAATTTCCCTCGTATAATATCGCGGAGATCCTGCCCGTCGAAAATGTTTCTCAAATTGGATTTCGAGCTCCATCTTTCTACAGCAAACAACTAAGAGAGATCGCAGGGGTCATTGCAAACGCCGCCGTTTTCATCGGCGCCGATAGCGGGATGATGCACTTGGCCAGCGCTTCCGGTGTTCCTGTCATTGGACTGTTTAAGTCAAACAATATGTCCACCTATGCGCCATACAATGAAAGAAGTCTCGGGGTTAACACGATGAATACCAACCCCGACGAGTGCATTCGTCTGATCGAAAAGATATTACAGAACCGCACTGTGCGGTCTGTAGGGCGCCCACACTGACGTTCCGGGACAGCCGGGACTCAATCTCTTTCTTAACGGACACACCATACGCATTGTCGTGAAGGATCGCTACTGTGAGCATCACAACCTCTTCAAACTCCCCAAGCTGGTATTTCTTCATTCACGAAATAATTTCCTGTTTGTAGTATTAAAAACGTTCCAGTTGTAAAAACGTAAAATGAGCCAACATTAAAGGGAAATCATTTTTGAGCCTGTTCAGAAATGTACAGTGTGGTCATATGGTGTCCGGACGGATCCTTTGTTGGCGGCAGATCGACTTGAGCTTAACCGCAAATTGATTATCTTGAAGTACGTCTTACCAAATTCCATGAAACCATCACGCCGAAAATTCATTTTCCGAACGCTTGCATCATTTCCCCTGCTGGCGGTGAATGCCAATCTGTTCGCAGGTACGAATTCCACTCAGCCACGAAACTCGCTGCAGGACAAAGAGATTCCCTCCTGGAGCTTTCCCGATCTTTCACTGGCAGTAACGCGGCCTGTGATCATGCGCTCCGTTGAGTTGCTGAGGACGCAGGGACAATTGATGCTTGTTGTAACGTCGGATGACGGAATGAGAGGCATTACGCAGTGCAATGACCGCATGCAACACCTGACCTCCCTGCTGAAAGGTCTGGTCATCCCCCATTTCACTGGCAAAGACGCGCGACACGTTCAACTGTTGACAGACAACGCCTACAGACTCAACAGCAATTATAAATATGCCGGTATGCCTTTGTGGAATTGCATCGGTTCCGTAGAGATCGCGGTGTGGGATCTTTTAGGAAGAGTGGCGGGCAAGCCCGTTTACGAATTGTTGGGGACACGACAGCGTACAGACTACGATGTTTACATCTCCGATTTCAGCCGGGACGGTGACCCCAACGAGATTGCTGATCAATTGCATGCTAAGCTAAAAAGCACGGGAGCAAAGGGAGTGAAGATTAAAGTAGGAGGCAGGATGTCAAATACACCTGAAGATGCGGCTCGCACAAAACGATTTGTACCTATCGTTCGAAAGACGCTTGGTGATGACATCGTGATCTATGCAGATGCCAACGGGTCCTATACGGCGAAAGAAGGCATTGAAGCGGGTCGTTTCCTGCAGGATCATGGTGTGGCCATATTTGAAGAGCCATGCAATTTCGAGGATGAAGAGGGCATGCGGAAGGTGAACGATTCTCTCACGGGACTGAAGCTCGCTGGAGGAGAACAGGATACGAGCCTGTATCGTTTCCGCCGGCTGGCGGAAACAAATGTTTATGACATCCTGCAACCCGATGTCTACTACCACGGCGGCATCCTGAGAACATTACACGTCTCTGCGATTGCAAAAGCATACGGTAACAAAGGCATGGCGCCACACACGCCAAAAGCCGACCCGCTCATCGCACCATTCTGGCAAGTTGCCGCGTTGATCCCAAATCTTTACGGGTTACAGGAATACGTTTATGATGCGGGAGAGAAGGCGCCGGCATGGCATTCGGAGATTAAGGTGGTCAATGGAAAAATGTCGATCCCCCATCGCAACGGACTGGGAGTTGATTATGACGATGACATCTGGAAAGCAGCCGAGAAAATTATCTGATCAGGGATGAGTCCTTCCGCTTGCCGTTAACGAAGACCTACGCCGCGGCTTTCCTAATCTCGCCAGGGTTTTCCTTTTGACGGGAGCTCGGGAAAAAGACAACAAAGACCCCTGATCTTTTTTACTTTTTTATTAAGCTCAACTATCTTAACGGATATGTGGGATCTTTTGCTTTCGAACATTGCGGGACGGGACGTTCACCTGACACCCGACGAGGTGGAAATACTCAAGTCATTGTTTTCCCATAAGAAGCTCCGGAAACATCAATATATCCTGCAGGAAGGAGAAGTATCAATGCACGATAACTTTATTATATCCGGCCTTGCGCGAACCTACCGGGTGGATGAAAAGGGACACGAACACATCCTTCATTTTACTCCGGAGGAGTGGCGGACCGGCGACCTACCCGGACATTGATCAGCGCGTGGAACATTACCGCCACCTTCCCAAAGAACAAATAGAAAAGCTTTTTGCCGCATATAAATCGATCGAAATTATTAGCTGTATTTACAATTCCCAACTCAAACGAGCATTCAGATGAAGGAACAAGTTGCCAATAAAAGGAAACCTGGTAAGTGAAAATCCCCCCGTCCACAGGATCCATGCTCCTTTGTCAAGTCATAGTTTTTAACCGAGACCATCTGCTTCGATGTTTGGGATTTTGTCGCTTGATCACTTGATCTAAGTCAATTTCTTTCTTAGCCAACATCAATGCCCGCGGGATCATTAAGTTTAAATGACGTTGTAGGCTAGTGGTTGAAGCTGGAGACTTCGGTTACAGCCTTGACTCCTTATTTCTTGTTGAACTAAAAGATACAACTATGTGTCGAACAAATAAATGCAGGTTCGCTTCGCTCTTTTTGTTCGCAGAGGAGGGGGGATTCGAACCCCCGGATCCCGTGAAGGATCACCGGTTTTCGAGACCGGTGCGATAAGCCGCTCTGCCACTCCTCTTCTTGTTGATTCTTCTTTTGATGACAGTAAAAATATGCGCTTTCTGTGTCTGTGCAAATGATCTAACGACCGATAATCGAGATCAAAATAGCGCAATCCTGTCGAACACTTCATCCTTCCGATAGGAACTTCCGTTAACGCAGTATTTTCGTTGTCGTAAAATCAAGCACAGGCCCAAGATCACACCTGAATTGCGTATCGCAAATATCACAGTGAATAAAAAAAGTAAACAGCCACTGTACCAGCAGCTCTACGATGGCGTCAGAACGGCGATCCTGGACGGCACACTCCGTCCCGGCGAACGGTTGCTATAAAAGTGATCAACCGCTACCCCACCCCTGCAGTCTACTCGCAGAAGAGCCTTCCGGGATATTGCAACAATAAAACATTTCTTGGCCGAGCGTCACAGGGCCGGGACTTCGCTAAATATTATTTCTGCCCGAAATGATATATTTTTAAGACAACCTTCCGGTAAGCCGTGGAGAATTGCCGCGGTTCTTAAAATATGCGTTTGACACTGGCCATCATACTGTTTATTTCGGCATTATCGGAATCTGCCCTCGCTCAACGGATATTCAGATCGAGAGCCGATTCGATAGAACATCAAAAAGTCATGCGCCAGATATCGGAAAACCTGAGGGCTAATCCTGAATACGACAATGAAGACCTTTATCGTCGCGCTGAATCCTTAATCGTCAAAGCAATACCGATACACAAAAGAGGAACTTATACCTTCTACCGCGACCTGCTGCGCTCTGACAGACCTGACACCATCACGCGCGTTGGTTTATACAATTTGAATATATCAGAGATACCCGCGGAAGTAGCAAAATGCACCAATCTCATCGAACTGGACATAAGCGCCTGTCGTATCCGGACGCTACCGGCGTGGATTAACGATCTGAAACATCTTGAAACCGTGGGCATCACCAAGAGCAAGGTCAGGAAGATCAGATTTGAGCTGGGAGAAAACCAGACGATCAAGTTCCTTGATGTTTCGCACAACGATCTTCGAAAGGTTCCAAAAGGAATCACGACCATAATGTCACTGGAATATCTGAACGTCTCCGGAAACAGGGTTAGAAAACTTCCCAAATTCCTGCGCAGCTGTGCGACTTTGTTTTATCTGAACCTTAGCTACAACAGGATAAAGCGCAGTGCTATCAAAGTGAGGTCCAATCCCAACCTGCGCGGCATCAACCTCTCGCACAACAAGCTGGCCAGTCTGCCTTTCTCTCTTTCCAATTTTTCAAATCTTGAGGAGGTGAACTTGTCATACAACAACATCCGGACTATCACGAAAGACATCGGCGGAGACAAACTGCAGGTGTTAAGCCTCTACAGCAACCTGCTCACACATATACCAGCCAAGGTCTTCGACCTTTCGTCCCTTGTTAAACTTGATCTGAGCTTCAACCGGATCGATACGATTTCAACTGATATCCGGAAGTTACAGCGCTTGTCCTTTATTTCGCTTTCGTATAACAGGATCCCGCGGCTCCCACAGGAATTTGGCGCGCTCACCCTGTTGCGAATCCTTTTCGTTCAGAATAACCAACTCGAAGACTTGCCGGATACCTTTTCAAATCTTCGGCTTACCAAATTAGACGTAGGTCACAACAGGTTGGAAAGATTCCCATTCGCCGTTCTCAATTCGGCCAACCTTGAAGAATTATACATCGACAACAATCGCATCAGCGCCCTGCCTGAATTACTCCCGAACCTGAAATCGCTGGGCGTGTTCTATTTCGACGGCAACAGCATCGGCCGTGAGAGCGAATCCGTCCGCCGTATGGTGAAAGCGATGCAGAAGAGAGGGGTTGAGGTGAAGTGGTGATCACACTGCAGGACGTGTTGCTGGCTTTGTCAAACCTTGCAGTTCAAAACCTTTGCACCTCTCGCGTGCTTGCGCTTAATATCTACCAGAGCCCTGTTGGCATCTTCGAAATCGTAAACTTCGACAATGGGTTTAATCGGAATGGACGAAGCTAATGCCAGAAACTTTTGAACATCACCCCTTGTGATGTTGGCAACGCTCTTGATCTCCTTTTCCATCCACAGATGTTCCTGGTAATTGAGTTGAAGCATCGCGTGCTCATCGCGCGACTCTTTCCGGATGGCGTTGATAACCAGCCTTCCTCCTGGTTTAAGGTAGAGAAGAGACGAGATCACCGGCATCCACGCAGGGGTCGTATCGATAATGGCGTTCATCTTTTCGGGCGGGAACTGTGCAGTCTCTCCAGCCCAGGTTGCACCAAGACGCAACGCAAATTTCTGTTCTTCGATGTTCCGCGCAAACACAAATATTTCCGAATGAGGGAACAGGTAATGCGCCATTTTCAGGACAAGGTGACCTGATGCACCAAATCCAGTGAGCCCGAGCGACTGGCCATCTGAAAGATGCGCGAGCTGCAAAGAGCGATAACCGATTGCTCCGGCGCATAAGAGCGGTGCAGCTTCCGCATCGGAAAAAGATGCCGGGATCTGGTAAGCAAACGCTTCATTCACCTTCATGTATTCCGCATAACCACCATGCTCGTCCCTCCCGGTTGCTTTGAATTCCCCGCATAAGTTTTCCATTCCGGCGCGGCAGTACTCGCACATGCCGCAAGCCGAGAATATCCACGCAACCCCTACGCGGTCGCCTTTTCGAAATCTGTTTGCCTGAGGGCCGCATTCCTGCACAATGCCAATGACCTGGTGGCCGGGAATTACCGGAAACGAAGGAGGGCTTGCCCGGCCTTCAATCTCATCCAACTCTGTATGGCAGACACCGCAGCACGAAACGCGAAGCAGAATTTCATGAGCCCCGGGGATGGGAGTAGCCACTTCCACGCGCTCAAGTGGATCATCCGCGAGCGTAAGATCAGAGATTCCGTTAAGGAGCCACGCCTTCATGCATTTAATGTGTGATCACTACAGGGAACGAGTCTCGTCAGTCGGGAACCGACCCGAACCAGGACATCAACTTTCCTTTTTGTAAAGTCCCATCAATTCGCCATATGCAATAACATGGTCGTGAAGCGCCTGCTCAACTACTTTTTTATCGGTGTCACTTTCCAGGTCAAGCAATGTGTCAAGGGCGTATACTTTGAAAAAGTATCGATGGGTTTCCGAAGGGGGGCACGGCCCCATGTAACCAAACCCGCCCGCACTGTTTTTACCGGACAGACCGGGGACGCTATTCTCTTTGATAAGCTCCGTCGGGGCGATATTCCACACAACCCAATGATCGAAAATTCCACCAGGAGCGTCAGGGTCTTCAACGATCAATACCAGACTTACCGATTCTGCCGGAATACCTTTCACAGATATCGGCGGATTGATATCCTCGCCTTCACAAGTGTATTTTAAGGGTATATGCGCACCGTGTTCAAATGCCCGGCTGCTTATTGTCAATGTTGCCTTTTCTGCAATGGTCGTCATGATCGCGATGTTAGTTCTAAGGATAACATAAGATGCATAATTAACATGCCCACGGCCGGATTATTCTTTAGTATTGGTCGTAAAAGAATAATTTTTTCTGCCGCTCCCTAAAACTTTCTGAGGATGACCACGCCGCCGATGATGAGGGCGATTCCCAATAACCTGTAAAGGTTGAAAGGATGCTGCTGCGCGACGAGAATGTTCGTGTGATCAAGCACAACTGACATGATCATTTGTCCCGCGACAACCAAACCAAATGTCATTGCTGGTCCGATGCGCGGAAACGCGAGAATTGTAACCGTAACATAAAAGGCGCCGAGGAGCCCACCTGTCCAATCGATTGGCGGTGCCGATTTCGCGCCCGTCAGTGTTCCTACCTGCCGCGTGATAATGATGTATACGATAAGGGCGATCCCGCCAACGATGAATGAGATCAGGGAAGCATACACTGCGTTGCCAACTGCCTTTCCCAACCTTGTATTTAAACCTGCCTGTATCGGCAGCAATGTCCCCGAAGCCAGGACGAGAAGTATCCAGAATATGTTTTTCATTCAGTATGAGCCTTAAGGTCTAAAGATGCATTATTCCTTCCGCATCCAACAATACCGCCGGGTCAGATAACAAACATGCCTTGAACATGTGCTTCTGTTCTATCGGAAGTTGTCTGGATTGCCGGGTATTCTGCGTCCGAACCTTACAATGAGCGGCATATTTTAAATTCTTCCTATCTTAAGAAAAAATTTGAGTTTAATTTAAACACGCCACCGATGACACGATTCTATTTAGTTCTCTGCTTCTCTTTATTAATCATTCAACCGTCGGCATTCGCGCAATCGCAGTCGAAGAAAGGGTCGATCTCAGACATCCGCTTCATTGAAGGGAGCTGGAAGGCGGTTGCAGGAGACCGTTCCATCGATGCGGTTTGGTCGAAACCTACAGGCGAAAGCATGGTTGGCTACGTGCGGGTCATGAAAGAGGATAAGGTTGTACTGTACGAGCTCTTTGCATTCGAGCAAACCGAGCAGGGGCTCGTTGCGCTGGTAAGACATTTCGGCCCCGGCCTGGTGTCATGGGAAGAAAAAGAAAATCCGAATCATTACGATTTCCTCGAGGCCGGAAACGGGCAGGCGTTGTTCGAAAAACAGGGCGAAGCCACGCGCGTTCGCTATGAAAAGCGCTCGAACGATGAGTTTGCCATCGTGATTGGAAAACAGCAAGACGGAGCGTGGGTATTCAAAGACTTTTGGAAATTCAGCAGGGTTAAGTGATAGATCGCAATATTATCTTATTACAGGATGAAGGCTGTCGCGCGACAGCCTTTTTGTATTTTCGCTTAACCGATCGAATATGTACGAGCTTTTCTTTAAGAAGTTTGCAGAGAAGGCCCCGCTGACAGAAGACGAGACGGAGCGCATCAAATCATACCTGACGCCCAAAAAGCTTCGGAAGAAACAATACTTACTTCAGGAAGGCGATGTCTGCAGAAGCATCGCTTTTGTGGAAAAGGGACTGCTCAGGGAATATCTCGTCGATGATGCAGGGGATCATATCGTTCAATTTGCACTGGAAGGATGGACGATCGCAGACCTCCTGAGTTTTCTGACAATGACCCCGGCTACCTTTAACATTGATGCGGTCGAGGACAGTGAGCTGATCCTGATCAGTAAAACCGCCCATGAAGAACTGCTGCAGAAAGAACCAAAGTACGGCACCTACATGCGCTTGCTCATCACAAACGCATATGTAGCGCTTCAAATGCGTCTCACATCGTTTATCAGTGCTCCTGTTGAAGATCAATACACATCCTTTACCAAAATGTACCCGGATATCGTCCAGCGGGTCCCGCAACACATGATCGCCTCCTACATGGGTCTCACACCGGAAACCCTCAGCCGCGTTCGCAAGAAGATGGTCTCCAGAAAGTAATAGCACGATCCATTGACTTTTGTCAATGGATTTTCTTGCGAAAACTCAATGCAAGGCGGTATCGCGCCGTGGTAACTTTGTATCATCAAAAAACAAAAGCTTATGAAAACAAAGCAAACTATCGCGGTAATCGGTGCCACCGGCAATATGGGTTCCGCAATTTCCAGGGGATTATCTAACGGCAATTATCGCCTGCTGTTATGTGCGAACGACCAGGACAAACTCAAGTCACTGACGGCTGACATCAAGGCAGGCGCGTCGGCGGAAGTTGAATCTGTTAACTGCAACGTTGACGCGAGCTGGGAGGCTGACATTATCATCGTCGCCGTGCCATACGAGGCCGAAAAAGAAGTCGCTGAAAAGATTCGCCACGTCGCCAACCAGAAGATCGTGATCAGCATAGCCAATCCGCTGAACCAGTCTTATGACGGACTACTCACGGCCCCTGACACAAGCGCGGCCGAGGAACTGGAGAAGCTCCTTCCGAACTCAAAGGTTGTGAAAGCATTTAATACAACTTTCGCAGCGGATTTCGCCACCCCGGTAATTGCCGGAAAGCAGGTAGATGCATTCGTTGTGGGCAACGACGACGATTCAGTTCAGACAGTAGCCGAGTTGGTCAAGGCAGTCGGTTTTAATCCGATCATCGCAGGCGGTTTATCCGTCAGCCGGACGCTGGAAAACATGACGTTGCTGATGATCCAGTTAACGATGAAGTACAACTACAACTGGCTCGCTGGCTGGAAAGTCCTCCACAACTAATAAGAAAAACAATTAGCAATACTCCAAGAGATCCGGATCAGGAACATTTTGGGTCAGCACCATGTATAGAGATCAGATCGCAACGAAGTTGCTCGAGCGGGGGAACAATGTAAATCACGTTGCAAGTAATTATCAAATCGATGAAACGCAATCAATTTATCAAATCACTGGCTGCGGGGGCAGCAGGTATGACAACACTATCATCATTCAGAGAATTTACAAATAACCTTCAGGAGCAGGAGCAACTCATGCCGGTGCTTTTCGTTGGTCACGGTTCACCAATGAATGGCATCGAGGACACTGAATTCAGCCGGAGGTGGACGCAGATGGCAAAGGAGATCCCTGCGCCAAAGGCTGTGCTGGTCGTCTCTGCCCATTGGTTCACACAGGGAACGAAAATTACGGCGATGGATTTCCCCGAGACTATCCATGATTTCGGTGGATTTCCCCAGGCGCTGTTTGATGTGCAATATCCCGCGCCAGGCCATCCACAGCTTGCAAAGGAAACCGCTTCACTGATCCGCTCAGCGCACGTCGAGCTTGACCACGACTGGGGGCTCGACCATGGCACGTGGACCATTGTAAGACATATGTATCCGCAAGCAAACATTCCAGTACTTCAGCTGAGCATTGATTTCACAAAAGGGCCACAATTCCATTACGACCTGGCCAGGGAGCTTTATGCGATACGCAAAAAAGGCGTGCTCATAATCGGAAGCGGAAACATGGTGCACAACCTGGGCTTGGTTGCCTGGAACAGACTCAATGACCCCGGCTTTGCCTACGATTGGACCCTGAAAATGAATGACACATTCAAAAACCTGATCCACGACGGAGATCACAAAGCGCTCATGAATTATTCTTCCCTGGGCAAGGAGGCATTGCTCGCTATTCCCACGCCCGAACATTACTTGCCGCTGATCTATACCCTTGGACTCCAGGGCAGCAGTGACTCCGTCTCGTTCTTTAATGACAAGGCGGTTGGCGGCTCGCTCACAATGACATCAGTGAAATTCGGGTAACATGAGCATGCTGATCTTACATCTTGCTTTCTATTCATTCTTATTAAACGATCCAACGATGATGAACACTGATATAAAAATCAAAAAGTCTGTTGATAACCTCTCATTGCAATATCTTATCCGTGAGCCGAAAACAGCGATACAAAAACGAAAGGCCATCATACTGTTACACGGCGTGGGCAGTAACGAACAAGATCTGTTTGGCCTTGCAGATCATTTGCCTGATGACTTCTTCATTATATCCGCACGCGGCCAATTTGAGTTAGGCTCTGGCAGGTTCGCATGGTACAACGTGGATTTTTCAACCGGAAAACCAGTGATCAATCCTGAACAGGAATTATCCAGCAGGAATGTTATCAGGAAATTCATTTCAGAGATGAAAGAAAAATTCCACCTTGAGGAGATCTATATCGGCGGTTTCAGTCAGGGAGGGATCATGAGCTACAGCGTGGGGCTGGGTAATCCCGAAGAAGTCGATGGCGTGATCTCGTTCAGCGGAAGGATCCTGGAAGACGTCCAAAGATCGACGACACCCGCGAACGAACACAAAGACTTAAGGATATTTCTCGCCCATGGCATCCAGGACAACACGTTGCCTATTCACTACGCCCGGGAAGCTAAATGCTGGCTGGAAAAAGCTGGAGTCGACCTGACCTATCGCGAATATGAAATGGGACATCAGATAAATCCAGAGGTATTGACAGATCTGAACAAGTGGCTGACCAGCAATACCAGCTCAGTCGGCCAGACATCCCGCCATAAAAAATAATCGAACGATTACAGGTGACCAGCTTTTAGGCACGGTAACCTTGAAATGCTGCCAGTCATAAAAAGTCCGGATGGACGGGTTTCAAGAAATGTATTATAGGGACGCGTTAAATTCATCCCTATAATACAAGACTGATTAACACACACATCGAACGATGCCAGATTTAAGGCTGTTGCGGCTGACCTTGTCTTACCTTTTCGGCGATCTTATCTTTTACAACTCCACCGATGCTGTCCTTGGTTTCGCGGATGACTTCACCGATGTTCTGCTTGGCATATTCCGTCGCTTTACCAGAAAGATCTTTGATCGTATTCGATGCACTCTCAACCATCTGCCTTCCTCGCTCTGTCGTAAGCGCGCTTCCGATTAATGCTCCCACTGCTGCTCCACCCAAAGCAGCAAGTAAAATGCTATTACCCCTTGTCATAAATATTTTGTTTGGTTTAACGTTAAACGATGTACAGAGAATCTAAATTTCTGTGCCGCCACAGCTACCACGTTTGCTCAGCAAGTCCAATTTCTGCGAGTATGCATTTCAGAGGCATAGTCAACATCTTCCAACCGAAAGCCATTCAGCGGCGTATACCAGGGCTAACAGGACATAGAGCAAGATGATAATTCCAGGGAAGAGCTTGGCATCAAAATAGAATGCAGTCATACAGATGACCAAAAGGTGTAGCATTACCATTGATAGCACTTCGACCGTTACCAGCAGTAACATCGACGCGTATTAACGTGTAAGTTCTTTGAGTTTGGTGGTTCTGGGCCCACTTGATTCTCTGGCATGAAGAAAGAGTTTACTTGTTTTTTGATCGATGATGATCTCGACGATCAGGAGATTTTCCTGAGCGTGCTGCAGGATTTCGGTCCGGCGATTCATTGTTTTACAGCCAGCAACGGAGAAGAGGCGATCAGGAGGCTGGTGAGTCATGAGGTGAAACCGGATCTGATATTCGTTGACATGAATATGCCTCTTATGAACGGCACGGAATTTCTCAAGGAATGCAATCGGCTGGACGGAGTCAACGCAATCCCCGTCATTATTCTCACTACAAGCTCCGATCAAAAAAGCATTGACGAGACCTTACGTCTTGGGGCGCGTGGCTACATCACAAAACCCGACCGGTTTAGTGGATGGGGAAACGTTATCCGCGCGAAAATAAATGCCTTTCGGGAGGCAATAGACTAGCAACATGATTGAAGTAAAATCAAGAACATACTATTTCCTGGATGGAGGTGGAGAGATGGGAGAATTAACCCGTAATTACGACTGGTCGAGCACTCCCGTTGGCCCTGTCGATCAGTGGCCGCAAAGCCTGCGAACAATGGTAGACGTTATACTGCATTCTCACACGCCAATGTTTCTCTGGTGGGGTGAAGTTCTGATACAGTTTTACAACGATGCTTACCGACCGAGTTTTGGCCAGAATGGAAAACACCCTGCGGCGCTCGGTCAAAGGGCTGCCGATTGCTGGCCGGAGATATGGCATATCATCCAACCGTTGATTGAGACAGTGCGCCAGGGCGGAGCCGTCTGGCGCCAGGACGAGTTGATCCCCAGCTGCAGAAACGGACAACTCGAAGATATCTATTGGACATTTGGTTACAGTCCCGTACGAGACGAATCCGGAGAAATAGCCGGTGTGCTTGTTGTTTGCAACGAAAAGACGAAACAAATAAAGACGCTTCAAAAGGTCGAGGAAAGCGAGCGGATGATGAGTTCGATCGTGCTTCACGCTCCGGTGGCGATCTGTATTCTGGAAGGGGAAACGCTCAAGGCAAAAGTTGTGAATGATCTTTTTCTGCAGCTCGCCGGCAAGACCCGGGAAAACTTCGTGTCGAAGCCGTATCGTGAGATCTTCCCGGAATTCAAGGACACATACGCATTGCTTCTTGATTCGGTCGCGCTGACTGGCGAACCCTTTCGCGAGAAAGAACAGAAGCTCACTGTCATCCGGAACGGAGGGAAAGAAACGATCTATGTAGATATCGTTGTCGAACCGATGCGGTCTGTGAAAGATTCCACAGACAGGAAGATCATGATCCTCGCAATCGATGTGACCGACAAAGTTCTTGCGAGGCAGAAAATTGAAGAGAGCGAGCAGCGGTACAGAACCCTGATCACAGAATCCCCTGTAGCCATAGCGTTGTATGTCGGAGCAGAAGTGCGTATCCAATATGTAAACGAGCTCATGATCCGCTATTGGGGAAAGGACGAATCCGTTGTCGGTAAAACCTTGTTGGAGGCGGTGCCTGAGCTGAATGATCAGCCATTTCCCGGTCGTCTCGAACACGCCTTTAGAACGGGGAAATCGTATGTGGGTACGGAAGAGGAAGCGTTCCTTGAAGTTGACGGAAAACTTCAATCCTTTTTCTTCAACTACATATACAAGCCATTGAAGGACGCAGACGGAAATGTGTATGCCATTCACCATATGGCCATGGACGTTACCGAACAAGTACTCGCCCGGAAAAAAGTCGAACAAAGTGAAAGGATCCTGCGCAACATCATCCTGAAGGCACCGGTAGCAATGTGTATTTTGAAGGGGCCGGAATTCGTGGTAGAAATTGCCAATGATCTCATGTACCGGATTTGGGGAAAACCCAGGGAGCTTATGCTAAACCAGCCGATCTTCAAGGGCCTTCCGGAAGTGCGGCACCAGGGATTTGAAGAGATCCTCGGCAGAGTTTATTCGACTGGCGAAAGCTTCAGCGCCGACGCGGTCCTGATCTCGCTTCCGCGGGAAGGCTCGATTGAAAAGGTATACATCAATTTTCTATATGAGGCATACCGCGAGGCTGACGGAACCATCAGCGGAGTGATGGCAGTCGCGACCGACGTCACCGAACAGGTAAAGGCGCGGCAACGCGTGGAAGAACTGGTGAATGAACGGACACAGGAACTCGCAGAGTCAAATAAAAACCTCCAGCGGTCGAACGATGAGCTGGCCCAGTTTGCCTATATCGCATCGCACGACCTACAGGAGCCTGCGCGCAAGATTTCCACTTTTACAGAAATGCTTCAGAGCGCTCTGACTGATGCCGACCCACGAACAAAAACCCTGCTTCAGAAAATTGAACACTCGTCAGCCAGGATGCTTTCACTCATCCGTGATATTCTGGGATATTCTCAGCTTTCGAAAGAACAACAGCGGCCGCTTAAGATCGATCTTAACCAGGTTATCGAAAGCATCCGTGATGATTTCGAATTGTTGATCGAAGAAAAAGAAGCGACGATCGTAGCGGATAACCTCCCGGTGATCGAAGGCATTCCCGTTCAGATAAATCAGTTATTCTCGAACCTGATCTCCAACGGTCTCAAGTTTGCGCATAAGCAAAGGAAGCCTGTCATTTCCATTACAGTATTGCGTCTTGCGACGGGTGAAATAAAAAAACATCCTGAACTGAACCCGGAAATGAACTATTTTAAGATCTCTATCCAGGACAACGGTATCGGATTCAACCAACGGAATGCGAGGCAGATCTTCGATATCTTCCAAAGGCTGCACGGGAAGAATGAATACGAAGGTACGGGTATCGGCCTGGCTATGTGCAGAAAGATCGCGCTGAATCACCACGGGGATATCTACGCGGAATCGACGGAGGGGGTGGGGGCAACTTTCCATGTGATCTTACCGGAAAGCCAGTGATAGTTGTATGAGTTTGTTGGCAATGGTTGGATAGCTTCGGTTGTGAACTAGTTGATGCATCACGCGAAGGCGCAAGGCCCGCAAGAAAAGGAAAGGCAGCAATTCGCGAAGTGCTGCGTTACAAAAAGATGTTCACTCTCCACGATTCTTTGTTTCAGGGCTCCGGAATCGAGATGCGCCAATCGGTTGGATAGTTTCGTCTTGTAAAATAGTTAAAGCATCACGCGGAGGCGCAAAGCTCGCAAAGCAAAATACAAGGCAGCAATTCGCGAGGCGCGGTGGGATCGATAGGTTTTCTCTGTCGCGTAAAGACGCCGAAATCCAGAGTTTGCGCGCAAAGCCGCAGAGCCGCAAAGTTTTTTAATACCATTGCGACATCAAGGTCACGTAAGGATATTCCCAATCTTAAAAGCATGACCACCCACTACTCTCAGAATGTTCCTGGCTGTTCGTTCCCTTTGCGTTTTATTTCTATGTGCCTTTGTACCTCCACGCGATGCAATTCATTCCTTTGAGAGCCTTGCGGCTTTGCATGATGCATTAAAGATATTCACCAACGCACAAAAATCACCAACCATCGCAACTTCCCTCTACGCGATGCGATTCATCTGCTGCATTTCGCATTCCTTTTGCGAGCCCTGTGATGAACTGCGAAAAAGACAACCACTTTTACGGCCGCACTGCCCCCGCGAATTGCCGCCTTTCATTCTTCTTTTGCGACTCCTCTGCGTCTCTGCGGCTTTGCGCGATGCAATTCATTTTTGCATTCCTTTGCGAGCCCTGCGCCTCCGCGTGATGCTATTACTGATCTTCAACCGCCACCATCAAATCATTGCCGGTAATTCCCCCCCAAAAATTAATCGCCGGAAAAAATCGAAAATCACCCGAAATGGCGGGTGGGGGCATGAAAATTATTGGTACACCCGTAGAAATACATTTCAATTAACCAACAATAAATTATGAACAAGGGAAGTAATATATGGGTGGCCGCGATTGCAGGCGCAGTGCTGGCGGCTTTGATTGCCAATTATCTGAGTACTGAAAGAGGACGCCAGTTTTTGGATTCAGCGTCAAACACGTTGAAGGATCTCTCCAGCAAAGCAACTGATTTCGCGAAGAACAATCTCAGCGAGCTCGTCCGCGAAACCACGAACAGCCTCGGCCCGGTTGTAAAGGAAAAAATTGCTCAGCAAGTATCGAAATCCACCCAGGCTCAGCCGGCGAACCAACAATAGGAACGCTTCGGGTGACTTCTCCCGGGTCTCCGGATCCTGGAGTAACAGGGACACGCAGGTGTCCCTTTTTTTGTTAACAACTGTCAGTGGTTGTTAACCGATCAGTAGAATTCAACTTGCACGTAGGCGCGTGTGTCCATGCGCTGATGTCCGTGCATGCGGGCCGGCAACCACCGCGGACCGTCAAGCAGAATCTCTTTTGCCTTTGCGTCCAGCCGCGGCGTGGCGCCCTGATCAACGGTCACATCCGTAACCGCACCGTCTTTTGTCACAAGGAAAGAAAGTTTAACGTGGCCGAGTTCATCGCCGTCGAACTTTCTCACCGCGTCCTTCAGATACACCTGGAATTGTCCGAAGCCGCCTTCGGGAAATGCGTATAAACTCGATTCGTCGTATACAAAAGTCTGCCCGTCCGGCGCGCGGGATTTGCCTGCAACTAGTCGGCCCTGGCTGTAAATCTCTTCATAGTGCATATCGCCATTCGGATATCGTCCATGCCAGGTGCCCTCCTTCAGCCCGTGCCGGTATTCGCCAGCCGTTTTTACGACATCATCCGGATAGACCTGGATCTCTCTTCCATTTCCATCGACGACCAGCTGCGTTCCAAGACTGTCCCACACAGCGCTGACGAAATATCCACTGTTGTAAAAAACCTCTGAGGCAATCCTGCCATTCCCGTGAAAGGTTTGCCACTTTCCAAATTTCTTGTCGTCGAGAAAACGACCCGCCTCAATACAAATACCTTCGGGTGAATAAAACAAAAACACTCCGTCGCGCTTACCTTCTTTATATACACCCTTCACGCGCAGCCTGCCTTCCCGGTCATATTCCCGAAAGGGCCCGTTCCACCTGCCTACAGAATCTCTTACGCCCTCGCGCGAGAATACGCCGGGCGGGGTCGAAGTCTCCACACCGTTGCTGTCATAGAAGACTTTTACCATGTCATCCTCCAGATTTTCATCTGTTGCTTTGGCCTTGATGCGCGACCACAGGCCGTAATCGAGATCCATATATTGTCTCATGACTTCCTGCAGGCGGTCAACGCTGTCCAGGTACACATAGGCTTCACGTTGGACGACCATTTTCTTCAACATGTTTTCCTGCTTGCGAAGGTCGATGTATCGGGCCAGCTTGAAGGTGTCCGGCGCCAGGTCGGCCGGGATGTCCTTTTGATTCCGCAGGCGCGCCTCGATCTCCTCCCAGTGATGATAGTTCCGGATAAAAGTGCGCATATCATCATCGGTGAGTTTCTCTTTCAAGAGGTGTTTCGTTGTGTCATCCGCGGCGACCACTTGTTTGAAGAACTTGAAATACCGCACCTGGTGTCCAGGCATCAGCAGGAACAACACAACCAACACCGGCACCATCAGGTATTCCAATTTTATCTTGCCGATACTTTCGCGCCGGCCCGGAGCGAAAGAAATAAATCCCATGGCGATTCCTGCCATCACTCCCCCGAACAGTCCCGCGTAGTCGGCGTACATTCTGTCGGGGAAAAATAAATTCACGGCCGAGAAAGCAGCGAAGTGTCCGAGCAGGATGGCCATTGGCCTGGAGCTCCTCCCGCTGAAGAATATATAGTACACGAGATAAAATCCCAGCAAGCCACTGACGGCTCCGGAAGTTCCCACATTGATCGTGAAAAGATTCCAATACATACTGTTGATGGCTGCAGCTATGCCAGCTACAAAGAATACGAGGGCGAATTTTCTGGTGCCGATGCGCCCCTCCAGTGAATGACCGAGGTAGAGCAACAGATATTGATTGATGAGCAGATGCACCAAAGAACCATGGAGGAACAGATGGGAAATAATCCGGTAGCCTTCGGTGTCAAGCGTAAGCGGACTGAACTGTGCTCCCAACATTAGGAGTGTAGTCGTCCAGTTATGGCCTTCAGAAGTACCCGCAAGCAGCCAGGCAAGCAGAAACATGGAAAAATTAAAGAGAATGATGGCAAAGCTGAAAGGACTCTTCTTCACAAATGAAAAAGCACTGGTCTTCGCGGGGGGCATCCCATAAAGATAGCAAAAAAATATGCGGGATGATAATGATACCACAGCCGATAATGCCTTTTGTAATGTAGATCGGTTTGTGGATATGGCGTCCTCCAAAGCATTGCAATTATTGCGTCTCGCTCGTCGATCACTGACTGAACAAGTTCTGATTCAGATCGGCGCCAACTTTACCAAAGAGTCCACCGGCTTTTCTGAGACGCAGGACGACCATCCATCCTAAAAGATGCACCGGCGATAAAGAGCAGGTTTTACATCACTAGAAGTTCGGCACGGGATTTTTCATTCATCTGTAAAAAGAGGGGCTTCGTCGATAAAAACTGCGACTGGTGGTCCGTATTCCTGGTCGATTCTAGGGAATTTCATTTCAACACGATCAGATTATTTAGAAGCAAACAGTATGATGTACAAACCGAACGCGAATGAGAAAAAATCTACCCGACCGCGCTCCGGTAAGGCATCGAAAATATTAATACATCTGTCCCAAAGCCAAACGTTCAGTGGGTGGTAATAACAATTTTTTTGAAGCGTAGTCAGAAGTTGTGCACGAGATCAAGAAGATGTAGCAAACGAGCATCCGATGCATAAATATTTTGGACACGCGGGTTACCAATGGTGGCTGATCAGAAATAAAAAGAAAAGTTGGACGGGACCGCCATAATCCCGACAATTAGTTGAACGAAAAACCATCCTTTCCGGGATGGTTTTTTCGTAGGAGGCCACAGCAATTGAGTGTGCCCGAAAAATCATATTATTGATCCACCCATCCTGGACCTTGAGACCGCCCACCGGGGTAAATATGAGGATAACTAAAT
>CBFGXV010000002.1:0-21710 GCA_965652755.1 uncultured Chryseosolibacter sp.
GTGGGGCTCATTTTCAGGATTATACGAATTTTCAGAAAAAAGAACAAAAACGCGAAGGCTACGCGGATTAGCTGCGCTTTAAACCCCGAAGATGTATTTCTGCCGGAGATGGCCGACGCCTTCCCGCCATTGGCGTGGATTTTTATTGAGATACACGACGGATCGAACAGGTAAACACGCGGAAAATGAAAAGTGCAGGAAAAAATGGCGTAATGATACTAGGCTCCTTCGTACTTCTGCTTTTGTGCAGCAGCTGTACCGAAGATCAGCGCTTTGCTATGAATTCGGAGGTATTTGCCAAGTGCAGGCTGCGATCCGAGACCGCCATGAAAGGAAAACTCATGATCGATGAGGCGTACCTTAAACTGGATCGCATTCACGTCAATGGAAGTAGCGGAGGTAAGAACGTTGCCAGTGTAACGCACACAATCCCGGCAGAGGAGCCGCCCTATCAACTCAATTCCAGAGACTCGGCCAATCTTGTCTTCAAACTTCCGACTACTGCTTACGAACAACTCGACTTCGACGTCTTTCTGTATCGCGATAACTACCAACTGGTTCTACAGTCTCCACAGCAACAACCTCCCGTGCAGGGCGGTAATGGGGGAGCCCCGGATCCGATTGCCGAAACTCCGGATGGTGACAGCGGCGGCGATGATGAAGATGGAAGCTCCGGTAACGAAGACCCTCAAGGTGACACTGATCAGGATACTGATACTGATGATGACGGCGCCAATGATGAGGAAACCAGCGGGGACGACGACAATGACGGCGAGGACGGCGGTGACAACGACAACGGAAATGAAGGCAATAAAGGTAATGACAACAAAAACGATAACAAGAACGACAAGGACAAGGATGATAATAAAAACAACGATGACAATAAGGGTGACGGCGACGACGATGAGAATGAGGAAGATGAAGAAGATGATGATGGTAACGACAGGCAGGCAGGAAATGAGAACGGCATCATAGACCTTCAACATTTTTTCCAAAATGCGAAACCTGCCCTGGTCATTTTCGGCACTTATAATTACAACAACCAACCCCTCAAAGTAATATTTGCCGTTACAAGCCTGGAGAAAATTACGGTTCGCGCCACGCAGGACGACAACTTCAATGTCATATTAACCCTCCGGAATTTTGCAGATATCAGCTTTGATCCCGAAGCAATGTTCAGTTCGATTTCTTCAACGGATATCGAATCAGCCTCCGCGCAAACATACCAGGGACAACAGGTCTTGTTCATCCACAAAGACCACAACGCTTCCTTGTATGAGAGGTTGCTATCACAACTGGAAGCTTCCACAACCATTGAGTTTCTGGCGCCAACGGCTCCTTGATTTTGATATGACTGTTATTTTTTTCGTAACTTGTTGATGTGTGTTCACCTCACCTATGCATATGTTAAAGCTTACCCTAAACCTCATCTTTACCGCGTTCCTGTTTCCATGCTTGTTATCCGCACAGGATGTAGAGGTGCTGAGGATAAAAAAGACGCCGAACTTTGACGTCTCGGGCGCCGGAAGCGCGCCGGAATGGGGCAACGCCGATTGGATCAATTTGCAGAAGCGCAAGGGAAAAGCCGAATATACGACACGGGCCAAACTGCTTTATTCCGACACGGGTATTTACGCACTGTTCTCCTGTAGTGATGAAAAAATCACGGCTACCTTAAAGGAAGATTTTTCCAACCTGTGGACCGAAGATGTAGTGGAAATATTTTTTTGGCCCGATGAATCCGTTCCGTTGTATTTCGAGTACGAACTCTCTCCCCTCAACTACGAGCTTGCCATACTTGTACCAAATATGGATGGAAAGTTTCTTGGATGGAAACCGTGGCAGTATGAAGGGGCCCGAAAAACAAGACACGCAACCAAAGTAGTCGGAGACAAGAACAAACCAACAGAATGGGTGGCAGAATTCTTCATCCCTTTTTCCCTGTTACAACCATTGCGTAACGTTCCCCCTGAAAAAGGAGATCAGTGGCGTATGAATATGTATCGCATCGACTACGACAAGGAGTATACCTCCTGGTCATGGAAACCGATACAGAAAAACTTTCACGATTACGAAAAATTCGGAACAATAAGATTCGATTGAGGTTGGCAGCGCGTGAGGTCTAGTACTTCGCTTCAATCCCGTAAACATCATCAAAGATCGGCTCAAGGGATTGGGTCTTTGTCTTGGGGAATCCAGGTTCCTCCGTTGTGATGATAAACCCTCCCTTATCGCGTGTGATTATATATGTCATTTCATCGGTATACGCTCTGACCGACCGCGCACCTTCCTCGAAGTGTTCCAGCGTCTCATCAATAAGATTTATCCAAGTGCTCATGGTGCGAAATTAATATTTCTTTTCTCCTGGGCAAGGATATCATTTTGACCTTTAAAATTCTCCTCTGGATCTAACGGCATAATCAACCGCCCGGGCCGACAATGCCATGTAAGTCAGCGACGGATTCTGTGTTGAAGTGGAGGTCATACACGCGCCATCCGTAACGAACACATTCTTGCACGCATGCAACTGGTTCCACCTGTTCAACAAGGATGTCTTTGGATCGTTGCCCATTCTGACGCCACCCATCTCGTGAATGTCGAGACCCGGAGCTTGTTTGCTGTCACTCGTCCTGATATTGCTGAAACCGGCGCGCGTGAACATTTCAGTGAGTTGTTCCAGGTAGTCGGCCACCATCTTCTCGTCATTATTATCGTAATCGACTGAGATGCTGAGCCGGGGGATGCCCCAGGCATCCAACTGGTTCGGGTCAAGTTTGACGTAATTCGTTGCCTTCGGGATTGTTTCTCCCATCATGTGGGAACCGACGCGCCATAATCCAGGATTCGATAAGGCGAGGTTTTCTTTTAACGTGATGCCGAGCCCCTCGCGCGATTGCCCGTCCGAGCGTCCAGCGCTGAATCCCGCTGCATAGCCGCGCAGAAAATCAGTTTCCTGTTTATACACATTCCTGAAACGGGGGATGTATGCGCCCGTCGGCCGGCGACCCTTCGTTGTTGAGTCCTGAAAACCATCATATTCGCCCGACACGCGAGCACGGTAATTGTGAAAAGCAACAAACTTTCCCATAAGTCCATTGTCGTTGCCAAGTCCCTCCGGGAATCGGTTCGATTTTGAATTCAAAAGAATGAGGTTGGTATTCAGTGCACTCGCGTTGACGAAAATTATGGGGGCAAAATATTCAATAGACTCCCGAGATAACGCATCGATCACACGCACTCCCGTCGCCTTCTGTTTCACATCGTCGTAAATAATGGAGTGGACGACGGAGTTCGGCTGGAGCGTCAGGTTCCCGGTTTTAGCCGCCCACGGCAAGGTTGATGCATTGCTGCTGAAGTATCCCCCGAAAGGGCATCCCCGCTGACAGAGCGTTCTGTTCTGGCATTGTGCGCGTCCCTGCTCGAGATGAATGGGCTGTGGTTGGGTCACATGTGCGCATCGGGCAATTATCACATGCCGGTTGCTGTTATAATGGGTTTTTACTTGCCTGCTGAAAAAATCTTCGACGCAGTTCATTTCGAAAGGCGGAAGAAATTCTCCGTCGGGTAACTCCGCCAGCCCGTCCTTGTTGCCGGAAATGCCGGCAAACTTTTCAACATGGCTGTACCACGGTGCGAGATCCTTATAACGGATAGGCCAGTCAACGGCGAAGCCATCGCGGGCCGGGCCTTCAAAATCGAAATCACTCCAACGTTGGGTGTGGCGGGCCCACAAGAGAGACTTGCCGCCTACCTGATAGCCGCGGATCCAGTCGAAGGGTTTTTCCTGCGTGTAAGGATGTTCCTGATCCTTTACGAAGAAATGCTGCGCGTCTTCCCGGAATGCGTAGCACCGACTGACGATCGGATTATTAATGCGGATATCTTCAGGGATGGCTCCGCGGTGTTTGAACTCCCACGGCATCATGTGCGTAGTGGGGTAATCGATGTTATGCTTCACATCGCGTCCGCGTTCAAGCACAAGTGTCTTCAGGCCGCGCTCGGTAAGCTCTTTCGCGGACCAGCCTCCACTGATGCCCGAACCGATGACGATCGCATCAAACGTGCGGGACTTAATAGCATCAATGTTAAAGTTAGCCATCAGGATAATGTTTTTGGGTCATTGGAAATAAGCGCACAACCATCATAAGCCGGCCCTGGAACCAGTTGGTAAGGTTTTACTTCTGTGAGAAAATATTGCGACGACGTGTAGCCCTGGATGATGTAGTTACGGGTTGTCTCATAGAACATTCTTGTCTCCTCCCCTGCAGATTCCAGCTTTCCCTCAAATGCTGTGAGGATCTGCAACTGTTCCGTTGCCGGCGATCCCTGAAAAGGTCTGGCGGTTATCTTCACGACTTCATCCGGAAAAGCCCGCATGCCTTTGAGGTATTTCTCCTGATCGGGTTTAGAAAGGCAATCATCCACCATCACCAGCGTAAAGATGTGCGCCCTCGTCTCGCGCGCCCCGGGAGTGTCTGTGCGCGGAATCAGCACTTCAGCGATGTCGCCTATCAGTTCCTCTTCATCACCTGTGATGCGCAGGCGGTTTAGTGCAATTGATACTTTCTTGGGATCCGAGATACAGGAGGGCAAAATCCATGCGGCGGCCGAAGCCATTGCCAGATGTTTAAAAACCGTTCGTCTTTTCATGGAGGTAAGGTTGAAAGGTTCGGTGAACACACGTTGACAAAACCTCCAAAAGTTATCTTTTTTATCGGAAAGTCGCCGGCTATTTTATTTGAAGGGTCAAAATCGCACCGCAGTCTTTACCCGGTCATGGACCAGGGCCACAGGACCATAGCGCGAAAGCGTGAAGTAGCTGACCACGCGCACCGATAGCCACTTTGCAAGAAAGCAACTTTATTCGGACGGTTTCACACCGACAGGAATGACTTTTGTATATCTTTATTAACTGCCGCTCCCATCCCAATATGAAATATCTGCTCGCCTTATTTCCTCTCATTACTTGCTACGCATTCGGGCAGTCCTTCAAACCGGTTAACCCAAATGCTTCTCCGGAAACGGAAAGGCTTCTCAGCTGGCTGTATGAGATCGATGATGAGCATACCCTGGCCGGTCAGCATAACTACAATCACGAAATGAGCAGGTATACCAACAAGGCGCAGGAGATTGGCGGACGGCTTCCGGCGATCTGGGGAACTGACTTCATTTGGAGCGGACCTCAGGATCCCGGCCAGAAGATCGTTGACGAGGCTATCGCAAAGCACCGGAGCGGCGTCATCATCACGCTGATGTGGCATGCCGGTAGGCCGATGGACGAGCCGCCCTTCCGTTGGTCGGAGAGCATCCAGGGTGAAGTGAGCGAAGAGGAATGGAACGAGATCACGACTCCCGGAACTCACTTGCACGCTCTGTGGCGCAATCAGATCGATCAGGTGGCATCTTACCTGAAACAGCTTCGTGACGCTGGCGTTCCTGTATTATGGCGGCCCTACCACGAAATGAATGGCGTGTGGTTCTGGTGGGGTGACAAGAAAGGCGAGGAAGGTTACACCAGGCTTTGGAGGTTGATGTACGATCGCTTCGTAAACTATCACGGGCTAAACAACCTTATCTGGGTATGGAACGCAAATGCCCCACGCGATATCCCAAAAGATGAAGCCTACCCTTATGAATCCTATTATCCCGGTCACGAATATGTCGATGTGCTGGCGACCGACGTTTATAATTACGATTATGAGCAGAAGGACTACCAGGAATTGCTCGACCTCGCCCAGGGAAAGCTCATCGCCTTAGGCGAAGTTGGAGAACTTCCGAAGCCGGAGATCCTAAACGCCCAACCAAAATGGGCGTGGTTTATGGTATGGTCGAGCTGGCTCGAAACGCACAACACCCTTGAACGCGTCATGACCATCTACAACCTGAAAGAGACGTTGACGCTCGAGGAAATTGGCAGCAGGCAATAAGTAATGCGACATTGAATTGTCGCATCGAACATATTTTTCAGGAACAGTTGAACCTCTCGCTCTGATCACTGTTAACCATGCTTCTGAACGGGAGAGCCGATCGGGCCGCGAAGTCTTTTTACGGAGTTTTCCATCGACCTGTATTGGTGATAGCATGCTTTCCAGATATGTCCTTTCAGCGCTTTCTTTAACTCAGGTTGTTTGTCGATGCCCCCTGCATACCATTCGCCATACTCATGGTCGATAAGATATTTGTCGATGTATGTCCACATCAGTTTGAATTTATCAAAGTATCGCTGGTCGTCGTCCGGAAACAGATCCGCCATCAACAACAGAGTATTGAGGCCTTCAGCCTGCGCCCACCAGTTCTTGGTGTCTCTGGTGATGGTCATGCCGGGTTTTTCTTTAAAGTAATACCCTTCGTCATAAAAGCCGCCGGCGACGGAATCCCAGCCGTTAACCAACGCGTGGTCTACCATCTTTTTAGCAACGCGCAGCGTCGCCGTATCATTTTTTATTCCCGCGATGTGCGATGCTTCAAGCAGGAGGTATGCAGTCTCGACATCATGGCCAAATGAGACGTGATCGAGGTTGTGATGTTTCATGATGACCTCTTCCGGGTAATCCCGGAATGTCACCGGTGTCCAGTCAGGTTGAAGGAAGAGTGTCAGATAACCTTTGTCCGTTGTGATGGTGTCGCGTATGAGCACCAGCATTTCCTTCAGACGTTCTCCGACGAGCGGATCGGGCCATACCTGATAGAGTTCCGTAAATGCTTCAAGCAGGTGGATCGAACTGTTTTGATCTTTATATCCGAGGTCGGATGTAGAAGGAACAGAATCGGTTCTTTTGATCACGGAGCCATCGCGCCGGAGATGTTGGAAATACCCTTTGTGGACTGGATCGTGGCTGTGCTTTTCAAGCCACATGAAAGCATCCTTCGCTAGTGAAAGGGCAGCGGAGTCTCCACTTGCCATCACATAGGCAGCCAGTCCGTAGATACCAAACGCGTTACCATAGGCGGTCTTTTGTTCATCCACTCCTGAAATGACGTTCCCCTGGCGATCCACAAGTGTATAGAAACCGCCGTGCGTTTTATCCCACATGACATCTCTCAGAAATGCCGCGCCATGCGCGGAAGCCTTCAGGAAATGATCTCTGTCCGGATAGGCCATTGCGGCCCGGGCTGTGGTCCAGACGTGCCGGGCCTGTGAGACGATCATCTTGTTCTGATTCTCCGCTGGTTTGAAGTCAAAAGTAAACGAGCTGAGGAAACCTCCATGGATGGTATCCATTGATTGCGGATACCATTTGTCGAGCAGCCCGGTTTCCGCCGCATGCTCGATATCATCCGCGAGCTTCAGGCGCTCTTGATTTACCTCCGACGACCGGCAGGCGGCTGCTAACATCATCAGAAAGATGTAGATAACATTACTTGTTCTCATAGGTAGGGTAAAAAATAAATATACAGAGAATTCGCAGCAAGTACAATCACAGGGGTTTCGCGCTCCCACGGACAGTGCATTTACAGAAAGCAGTGTAGCCACGTCGTTGCATTGCGTTGCATTTTGAGGTCCGGCATGATTTTGAAATTTTAATCAATCACTCTATGCTCAATAGCCGGATTTATATTGCCGAAGTGAATAAGGATCTGCAGCACGATCTCAGCAATGCACTGAGGCGGAACGGATTCGACGTTCAGGTCTTTGACAGCGGCTATCCGATTGTATCAATGATGGATAACTGGCCGGATGTTTTTCTGATAGATATCGAGCTTCCTGGCATCAATGGTCTTGAGGTGTGCAAGTGGTTAAAATCGCACGAAGGCAGCCGTCACATCCCGGTGATATTTCTGTCGGGTGATCCCTATCTTAAAATACTTGCCGCTTCCGCTCACGCAGATGATTATATCGAAATGCCTGTGACCTTTGAGAAAATGATTCATAAGATAAAGGAATGCCTGCCTTCGGTTGTTCGTCATGAAAGCTGACCAGCACACCTGGTTACTCGCGCTCCCTTTGCAGAAATGATTCCATCCCAGGCCAGCCGCTTAATGCGAATTGGATATTTTTTTTCGCAAAAGCGCACTGCCGTTCTACAAAAGGGCCCGGAACTATGGGCGTTTTCCTCACGCGAACGCTTGGCATATGAATAGTAAGATATAAAGCGTTACGCTTTTGCTCCGGGTCATACCGGTCTGAATGAGTAACAGAAGGCTGTTTCAAAAGTCGATATTTAATTGAGATAACTCTTTATCATTTTTGACTTTTGCGAATTGGTCAGCTTCGGCTGCCCCAACTCTTGCAACTGCTGAATTTCCGGTTCATCCCGGTTCTTCTCACTGCAGGTTCTCGCAATTGTCTCTTGTTTTAACCCGTTATTTCTTTTATTTCCTGACCTTTGAGGCAGCCTTCGCTTTTTTACCTGCTTTTTATTTCTTGCCCAGCATCGGAAACAAACGCCTCAAATCATCATCGGAGGGCTGAGTTCCATATTCGCAGATCTCAAACGCTTCAGCATACCGAATTTCTCCGGCGCGTTGCCCATACCATTTTTCAAGAGAGGCTTTCACCGCAGGGGTGATCCGCCCTGCGCGATTCGTCGCCAGCCATTTCTTTCTCGCGACTTTATCTTTCGGTACTTCGTTCAGATATCCGCCTATCCATGGGAGCCACTCGTAAAACTGCGACTCGTGCGCATCAAGGGCATGTATCTTCTGGTCAAATACTGAAGTGATGTCGATGGCGACATCCGGACGAAAAGGATTCGGGCGTTGAAAGTTATCCTGGAAATAGACGAAGACCGGATTTTTCTTCAGCGGTGGTGTGTCAGCGGCCACATTCGGAACTCCGACCATGTAAGCAGCATCCTGCACAAGGATTCCGGTATATCTGTGATCCGGATGATAATCATTGGGTCGCGGAGCAAACACGATGTCGGCATTCCATTCACGTATCTTTCGTATTACCTGCAGCCTTACGTCCAGCGATGGTACGAGCTCGCCATCGTGGTTTGGAAGCACATCGTATTCAACACCGAAACGTTTCCCCGCTTCTTTCGCTTCCGCGAGTCTCCTGTTTGCAAGGATACCTCCACCGGTTTCCTGGTGACCCGCATCGCCGTTGGTGACGGAAACGAATTTCACGGCATATCCCATCTTCGCGAAAAGAATTGCGGTGCCGCCGCCGTCCTGGTCGCAATCGTCCGGATGGGCTCCGATCATGATGATCCGAAGCGCGGCGTTCTGGCCGTGAGATGGAGCTATGGAGAATAAAAACAAGAGGCAGATGAGCAGGATGACATTTTTCATGGTATGCACGAACGGTTAGGATGTTTTCGGTAGGAAGATAGGAATAAAAGGAAAGAAAAAGCAAAAAAAAAACCTCCGCTCTGGGGGCGGAGGTTTTAAGGTTACCGGAGGAAGTTCCAGCCTAATGATAGCAGGAAGATCCTGCTGCGCGCCTCCTGCCCGTCAGCGGCATCGTTAATATCTTTCACACCGATATTGTACCGGACATCCAGCCCCAGTCCAAAACCAAAGTCATATCCGCCTCCCACCGAAACGGATACGTCACTTTTTTTATAATGGTCGGTAATGTCTTCAGTGCCGCTACTGAGAAAATTGTCGTATTCTCTTTCACCGTCAATAAGGAATCCAAATTGAGGTCCCAATTGAATGTTTAATCCGCCAACGGGATAAAATTTTAAGATCACCGGGATACTGAGATACGTAAAGCTTTCGCGGGCCGTTCCGAAAAATGAACTCTCAAGGTTGCCCTGCTGCGTGAACAACAGGAGCTCCGGTTGAATCGCAACTTTGTCCATTCGCGACCGCAAAAAGATCCCGGCATGATAACCTGTTCTTGATTCGTAACTTAATTCCGGATCTTTAACATCCAGTGTTGTAAGATTCAGACCGCCCTTGATACCAAAAGCAACCTGTGCGTCGGCGGAAGCGACAGTGAGAAAAGAAAGGAGTAAAGTGACACGAATAAATCTATCCATAAATTCAGTTTTTTTGGTTTTAATGTCGCAACATCGCAAAAAGTAAACGGCAAAACGATACTATTGCTGCTACACGCCATTTAACCCGACGTTGCGGAATTTTCTTCTACAAATGAACCATGTGAATAGCCTGATTGTTTGATCCCAAATGCTCAAAGCATCTCATTGCCGGATCCGGAGTCTGGATCCCGGGACATGATTAAACATCCTTTTTATTGTCTTCTTCATGAAAAAAAACTTTTTACTGCTAAGCCTGGCGCTCCTGGCTGTAACGGCTATGCTGTACGCCGGCACTAACGGCATAACAAACGATCACTCCTATGGATCCTTCTTTACTTTCATCGGCGGCGTCACAACCGTGGGATTGGGAATCGATGTTGTGAACCATTTGAAAACGCTCGTCCGAAAAAACAACATTCGCAAGCTTGGCCGTATCTAGCAGGCTTAGACCGGTATGGAAGGCCCATCGCTAGTATTACTAAAGGAAGATCTTCAGCCTTTCAGGGCAAAAAAGATCAAAAAAGCCTCGGGCTCGGCGCGCATCGATCACGGTGCCCTGAGCGGAAGGAAGATTAAGGATTTCAGGAGCTGGGGTAAACACTTCCTCATCGTATTTGATGATTTTACGATTCGCATCCACTTTCTCATGTTTGGGAGCTATCGCGTCAATGAGCGAAAGGATGCGATCCCGCGTCTTCTGCTCGAGTTTGATGATGGGCAGGAGATCGGGTTTTATACCACTGCAGTGACCACGCTGGAGGGCGACCTGGATGAGATATACGATTGGTCACTTGACGTCATGAGTGATTCCTGGGACCCGGCGAAGGCCCGGCGCAAACTCAAAAAACTTCCCGACCTGAATGTTGGTGATGCGCTCCTTGAACAAAGTATTTTCTCCGGTGTAGGCAATATCATCAAGAACGAGGTGCTGTTCCGGATCAAGGTGCATCCGCAAAGTGTTGTCGGCGCATTACCGCCGCGAAAGCTTACCGAGCTTATCAATCAGGCGCGCATTTACAGCTTTGACTTTTACGAATGGAAAAAGGTCTTCCAACTGAAAAAGCACTGGCTTATTCATACAAAGCGCAATTGCCCGCGCTGTAAAATCCCGGCTCTCAAGGAATACACCGGCGTGAAAAAAAGACGAAGCTTCTTCTGCACAAACTGCCAGGTGCTTTATGCTTCTGCTTAAGCTTTGATGTCGGCGCTTTACCTGTGGCGGTTAAGCGAACTGACATTCTTTGGCCGGCCGCTTTGAGCTGACAGGGGCACGGCTTTTTATGACGTTATAAAGAAGTCGATGTTTGATAATCACACTGAAATTGTAGGTCTTGCCGCGGGGATTTGTACTTCGATCTCCCTGCTTCCTCAACTTTTTAAGTTGGTGAAACATAAGAAAGCAGAAGATATCTCACTTTTTTACCTCATCATTTTGTTTATTGGCCTGGGTTTATGGATCTGGTACGGCTTCCTCCGCGAAGACATTCCTATCATGGTTACAAACGGGTTCTCACTGGTAATCAACGGTATCGTTATTGTACTGGGTATCCGGTACAAACGCGCGCACAAGGAAAAGCGCGACGAGGGAAAAGAAGGCAATCCTGTCGAATTCGAATAAATTAAGAGGTAAGTTTTAGTGCAAGATAGCGTCTGGAAAAGTCTGCCGGTTTGAACTGAAATAGCCCTTTGTTTCGTTACTTAGTCAGTATGTTACCTTATAAGATCTATACCCGGAAAAAGATATTTAATTATTACACCGGCCTGTCTTTCTTCGTATTTATCTGGATAACCCGTCAGCCAAATGATGAGACGCAATTGGTCCGACATGAGAAGATCCATTTCTGGCAACAGGTGGAAATGCTGTTTATCTTCCACTGGCTCCTCTATGGATTTTTTTATCTGATGGGGAGGGCAAATGGCCAGTGTCACTACATCGCCTACAGGTACAACCCTTTCGAGCTGGAGGCATTTACCCATGACCCCGACGAACATTATCTCAGGAAGAGGCGGCCGTTCGCATGGATCAGCTACGTGAGAGAATTTTTCAAATCCATCGGGAAAGACCATTCGAAGAACGTGCCGGCCGGAAAGAAGATCAGTTGGTATCGCTCACCGCGTACATAAGCTTTTTCAGACATTCCTGCATATAATCTCCTGTTCCTGGCGCATACCAGTTCATCAGTCGTGTTTCGTAATGATCAACATCGTAGTATTTTCCCGGTGTGACATAACCAATGTATCCACCGTTGAAACTCGTTGCGATATGTTCGACACCTATCGAATCGGCGGCTGAAGCAAGCGAGGCGTTAAATTCTCCCGAGAAATCGCAGGGAGTGCCGAGCATAACCACGTCTCCTATTCTGAGGACTGTCAGGAAACTGTCGTATTCTCCGAACGCGGCGCGAAAAATCCAGGACCGCACTTTCCAGTCCTCGCTGATCTTTACCTGTGGCTCGCTCAACAACAAAGGAACACGGGCCATCACAAGCGTGCTATCTTGGACAACTTCCAGTTTTCGACCCGCGAGAAATGCGTCTGCAATTGTCTCGGACATCCATTTCATGCAACCCCAGTCATTTACCGGAGACGAACCTTTGTGACTTCCGACAGCCCCCGCCAGGAACATGGCGAATGAATATCCGCGCGCTTCGAGGTCATCGACAAGCATCCCCGGGTAATCGCGTGAAAGCTCCAGCGTTCCCTGCGAAAGGCAGGTGGCATGCGCAGCGTAGCTCATTAAAATATTTTTTGTGCTGTCGGACCGGTGAACCTCGATGACACGCAAATAAGGATCCTCCTGCCCGCCATCTATCAGTCTGTTTTGCACCGCATCAGGAATTGCGACCGAGCCCTGCATGATCGCGGAAGGAAGAAGATCTTCATCGGCCTTGCGGATGCTGCTGACGATCGCGTCAACAATAAAGTGAACAACGGAGTCTTCATACGCGCCGTAAATAAACCGGGTTGCGCCCTCGCCCCAGTGTCCGATGCTATTGTGTGAGTGCGTCGCTCCCAGGTACGTGTTGTTCAGCGAGAAGCCGGTCGCCGGGAGTTTTTGCGCCAGAATGCCCGTGACCGTTGGAGGCATGATAAGCAGGTCAGCAGAGACAATGGCAACCTTTTCGGCGCCGTTATCGATCACCATTGTCCGAACATAAATAGAATCATGTACCTGCAGATACGGTTTTCCCATTCGCTTTCCGTACCCGGCCGTCGATACGGGAGCGTTCGGAGTAATATTCACTTTACTAAACCCAACCGAGAATCCCTTTGTGGCCGCGGGAATGTCAACGTGCATGGCGTTTAACCTGCCCATCATTTTTTCGTACGAAGCCAGTGACTTCGCGGGAGTATCATCAACGGGGGCTACCGCAATGAGGATGAAAATCAACAGGAAGCCGGCAATGCCAATAAGTGTAAGCAGAATGTAGCGCAGAATCGTCTTGAGCATATCGCCGCAAGATAGACAAATGTCTTAAGGATCAGCAGGGATGTTACTAACGTACCTGGTAGAAGAATAACGTTTTGTACGATCCGCTGTTTCCGTTATAAACATACGTAACCGTGGTGGTTTTTTCCGTCACATATCCCCGCGAGTCATAGAGATAGGTATACTGGTCGATCATTCCGGTGTTACCAAGTCTGTTCTTTGTTACCATTTTACCGGGATTATTCTTCATGAGACTTTTAACCAAATGTTACCCGGTTTGCGGCGTCGAACGTGAATTCCCGCTTGTAACCGTCAAGTTCCATCCGGAGCGGAAGGACTAGGGGTGCTTTTGAAGGGCTCACTTCATAGTCATCGCAAGACAGCACCAATGCGCTGGTCAGTAAAAGGATCGCGGGGATTATTTTCATGTTATAATTGACATCCCTAACGGCTAACCGGTTGGAAGGGTGCGATTTCGACCTGAATTTTTTTATCAACGTTGCTTCCACCTATCGACTGTTAGCTTAATCAGGAGGTAATCCGTAATTTTGTTCATGCTAAATGTTACAATTCGCAATCCATGGCTACAGAAACCGTAAGCGCAGGCAAAAGAGACAAACAAACGCAGCTAGCTGGCCATCAGGGGCCGGCACCATACAAGCCGAAGAACAAAACGCGGATTGTTACTGCAGCCAGTCTTTTCGATGGCCACGATGCAGCCATCAATATCATGCGCAGGATCATCCAGGCTACAGGCTGTGAAGTCATCCATCTTGGACACGATCGCAGTGTCGACGAGGTCGTTAACACTGCTATCCAGGAAGACGCCCAGGCAATCGCGATGACAAGTTATCAGGGGGGGCACAATGAATATTTCAAGTACATGTACGACCTTCTGCGTGAAAGGGGTGCAGGACACATCCGGATATTTGCTGGTGGAGGAGGTGTTATCCTTCCGGAAGAGGTCAGGGAGTTAATGGACTACGGGATCACAAGGATCTACAGTCCCGACGACGGACGGGCTATGGGACTGCAGGGCATGATCAACGACCTGGTCGAAAAAAGCGACTTTCCCACAGGCGAAGAAATTCCCCGAGATCTTTCCCAACTGACACCATCCAACGCTCTGGCTATTGGACGACTTATTTCCGGCGCCGAGAACTACAACGAACGGCATCGATCGATCCTGGAAGCCGTGCACGAAAGGGCGGCCATCGCCAGGACGCCGGTGCTCGGCATAACCGGCACGGGCGGTTCCGGAAAATCTTCGATCATCGATGAGATCGTCAGAAGATTCCTGCAGGATTTCAAGGACAAAACCATTGGGATCATCTCAGTGGATCCTTCCAAACGAAAGACCGGAGGCGCGCTGCTCGGAGACCGCATCAGGATGAACGCTATCAACAATCCGCGTGTGTACATGCGATCACTCGCCACACGTCAAAGTAACCTCGCTTTGTCCGCCCATGTCCGCGAAGCAGTTCAGATCTTAAAAGCCGCAGGTTTTGATATGATCATCCTCGAAACCTCCGGCATCGGTCAAAGCGATACCGAAATTCTTGATCATAGCGATGTTTCGCTTTATGTCATGACGCCCGAGTACGGTGCTGCTACACAGCTGGAGAAGATAGACATGCTCGACTTCGCAGACGTGATCGCGCTGAACAAGTTTGACAAGCGCGGCGGAATGGACGCATTGCGGGACGTCAAGAAACAATATCAGCGCAACCATCAGTTATGGACAAAGAAACCGGAGGACATGCCTGTCTTTGGAACGATAGCGTCACAATTCAACGATCCCGGAACAAATCAATTATACAAATGTATCATGGAGACCATCGTCTCCAAAACCGGCGGCGACCTGATATCGCGTTTTGTGACCACACGCGAAATGTCCGAAAAGATCTTCGTCATACCGGCGCAACGCACGCGTTATCTCAGCGAAATATCAGAGAACAATCGCGCGTACAACCAGTGGGCCAGCGAGCAGAAAGAAGTGGCCCAGAAAATGTACGCGATCAAAAAGTCAATTGACGCGTGCAAAGACGGCGCAGTAGAAGATGAGGTGCGGGTCATCAACGTACTCGAAAGTCACTATGAGAAACTTAAATTGAGCCTCGATCCAAAAAACCTGAAGATCATTGAAGAATGGGAAAACAAAGTGAACGCGTATCGCGGGCCGGTTTTTAAGTTTAAAGTGCGTGACAGGGAAGTAAGCATCAAGACACATACCGAATCACTTTCGCACACACAAGTTCCAAAAGTGTCGTTGCCCCGGTACGAAGCCTGGGGCGATCGTCTGTACTGGTCGCTCCAGGAAAATGTACCCGGTGAGTTTCCGTATACGGCAGGGATCTATCCGTTTAAGCGCGAGGGCGAAGACCCCACCAGAATGTTCGCTGGTGAAGGCGGACCGGAACGAACGAACAGAAGATTTCACTATGTGAGCCATGCGATGCCGGCCAAACGGTTGTCGACTGCATTTGATTCCGTGACATTGTATGGACATGATCCCGACTACAGACCGGACATCTACGGAAAGATCGGAAACTCCGGGGTGAGCATTTGTTGTCTCGATGATGCCAAAAAACTTTACAGTGGATTTAACCTTGCCGATCCGATGACGTCGGTATCCATGACGATCAACGGACCTGCTCCCATGCTGCTGGGCTACTTCATGAATGCTGCGATCGATCAGCAATGCGAGATATACATCAGACAACACGGCCTCGAAGAAGATGTCCTGGAAAAAATATCAGTTCTCTATAAGGATGCAACCCGGCCTTCCTACCAGGGTGATCTTCCCCATGGCAATGACGGACTGGGTCTGATGTTGCTCGGCGTGACCGGCGACCAGGTGCTTCCGAAAGATGTCTACGAGAAGATAAAATCAGATGCACTGCGGCAGGTGCGCGGAACGGTCCAGGCGGACATTTTGAAGGAAGACCAGGCGCAGAACACATGCATCTTTTCAACAGAGTTCGCGCTGCGCCTCATGGGCGATGTGCAGCAATATTTCATCGATCACGATGTGCGGAACTTCTATTCTGTTTCAATCTCCGGATACCATATAGCAGAGGCCGGGGCCAATCCCATCACGCAACTGGCGTTCACGCTGGCGAATGGCTTCACCTACGTCGAGTACTACCTGAGTCGGGGAATGGATATCAACTCATTCGCGCCAAATCTTTCTTTCTTCTTCAGCAACGGCATTGACCCGGAATATGCCGTTATCGGGCGCGTAGCCAGAAGGTTGTGGGCGAAGGCCATGAAGAACAAGTACGGCGCCAATGCCAGGAGCCAGATGATGAAGTACCACATCCAGACCTCCGGGCGTTCGCTTCACGCGCAGGAAATTGATTTCAACGACATCCGCACGACGCTGCAGGCACTGTACGCCATCTACGACAACTGCAACTCGCTGCACACCAACGCCTATGACGAGGCCATCACCACGCCCACGGAGGAATCTGTCAGGCGCGCAATGGCCATCCAGCTGATCATCAACAAAGAACTCGGACTTACTAAAAATGAGAACCCGCTGCAGGGATCATTTATCATCGAAGAACTTACCGACCTGGTTGAAGAAGCAGTGCTTTCGGAGTTTGACCGGATTAGCGAGCGCGGTGGTGTGCTCGGAGCAATGGAGACCATGTATCAGCGTGGCAAGATCCAGGAAGAAAGCCTCTATTATGAAACGCTGAAACACACCGGGGAGTATCCTATCATCGGGGTGAATACTTTCCTGAGTTCCAAGGGATCGCCCACGATACTGCCACAGGAAGTTATACGCGCTACGACCGATGAAAAGGAATACCAGATCCGGATGCTTCGCAACCTTCAGACATTTCAAAAAGAACGGGAGCAAAATATGCTGGAGCTTGTGCAGCAGGCAGCTATCAGCAATAAAAACATTTTCGATGCGTTGATGGAGGCGACCAAAGTTTGTTCACTGGGACAGATCACCACGGCGCTCTTTGAAGTAGGCGGCCAGTACCGGAGAAATATGTGACCTGCTGTCGTGCGACGCCCGTTGAACACGAGGTGTTTCTCGCGCGAACCGCTGTTAAAAGAGAACCATTTAATGACAACAATCATCGGAAATTAGTATTTTAGTACCCCTTCATCCAACAACAGCATCATGAAAAATAAAATCCTCCTGTTAGTCGTCGCCCTCGCGCTGGTCTCACCTGCCATGGGCCAAAAGAAAAAAACAAAACCAGCTGAAGCGAGACCCGAGGCCGTCCGCAACGACGGCAATGTTCTCCTGGCGCCACCTGTAAAAGTCACGACCGTGGAAGGCATTACCGAGTACCGCCTCCAGAATGGTTTGCGTGTGTTGTTGTTCCCGGATCATTCAAAACAGACCATCACCGTGAACATCACATATCTTGTCGGATCAAAACACGAAAATTACGGCGAGACCGGAATGGCCCATTTGCTGGAGCACCTTGTCTTCAAAGGCACGCCGAAGCACCCCAATATCCCGCAGGAACTCACCGAACACGGCGCCCGTCCGAACGGAACGACCTGGGTCGACCGGACGAACTACTTTGAGACCTTTAACGCCACTGAGGAGAATCTCAAGTGGGCGCTTGACCTCGAAGCCGACCGCATGGTCAATTCCTTTATCGCAAAAAAAGACCTCGACAGCGAAATGACTGTCGTGAGAAATGAATTTGAGGCCGGCGAGAACAGTCCGTTCCGCGTGCTTCTTCAGCGGGTGATGTCAACGGCGTACCTATGGCATAACTATGGAAAATCCACCATTGGATCACGCGCGGATCTCGAGAATGTGCCGATCGACAGACTCCAGGCTTTCTACCGCAAATATTATCAACCGGACAACGCCGTGCTGACTGTCGTGGGCAAGATCGACGAAGCGAAAACGCTGGACATGATCAACAAGGCCTTCGGTGTCATTCCCAAACCTGCGCGCGTAATTGAGCAGGCCTACACCCTCGACCCCACGCAGGATGGTGAGCGCTCTGTTGTGCTGAAACGCGTCGGCGATACGCAGGTAGCGATGACCGCATACCACATTCCCGCAGGGTCACATCCCGACTTCGCCGCAATATCCGTACTCGCTGAAATATTGGGATCGGAACCATCAGGCAGACTTTACAAAGCATTGGTCGACACAAAGAAAGCAAGCGCGACTGCCGCATTTGCCTTCGAGTGGAAAGAGCCCGGCCTGTTGCTGACGTACGCGCAAGTTTTGAAAGAAAAGTCACTGGACGACGCCATGTCAACCATGCGGAAGACATTGGATGATGTTGCTACCATCCCTCCGACGCAGGAAGAAGTTGACCGCGCGAAGAACGAGATCCTGAAATCCATTGAGCTCATGTTCAACTCTTCAGAGCGGATCGGTCTCTCCCTCAGCGAGTCGATCGGCGCTGGCGACTGGAGATTGATGTTCCTGTCCCGCGACCGTATAAAAGAAGTTACGGTTGATGATGTCAAGCGAGTAGCGGCACACTATCTTAAAGCAGACAATCGCACGACAGGCATGTTCATTCCCACAGAAAAGCCCGAGCGCGCGGACATTCCGGAAACACCCGATGTTGACGCGCTCGTTAAAGACTACAAGGGCAATAAGGACATTGTCGCCGGTGAAGAATTCGACCCCGCTCCGGCGAACATTGAATCCCGCACGGAACGCATGCAACTGCCCAACGGTATGGAGCTCGCGCTTCTTCCCAAGAAGACCCGTGGCCAATCCGTTGAAGCGCGGATCACGTTGCGTTTCGGTGACGAAAGATCGCTGGCAAACAAATCAACAGCCGCGGAATTCGCCGCGTCCATGCTTGACAAGGGAACTTCAAAACACACACGCCAGGAGATCAAGGATGCGTTCGACAGACTTAAAGCCAATGTTTTCATCGGCGGAGGAGCCACGCAGGCGTCGATCAACATTACAACAACGCGCCCCAACCTCGCCGAAGTACTCAAGCTCGTTGATGAGCTGCTGAAAGAAGCCTCGTTCCCGGCAGATGAATTTGAAAAACTGAAGAACGAAAGATTATCGGGAATCGAATTGCGAAGAAGCGATCCTCAGGCAATAGCGATGACTGAAATTCAAAGACACATCTCTCCGTATCCAAAAACCGATCCGCGATATGTCGAAACATTCGACGAGTCTGTTGCTGCCATAAAATCACTTTCGCTCGATGCGGTTAAAAAGTTTCACAAGGACTTCTATGGCACATCTTTCGCAACCATGTCGGTTGTGGGCGATTTCGATGCGACTGAACTCAAAGGGCAGATCACTTCACTGTTCGGCAACTGGAAAAATGTAACTCCTTTTACAAGGATAGAAATGAAACCAATTGCCGTCGAAACGATCAATCAAACTCTTGAAACACCAGACAAGCCGAATGCATTTTTCGTCGCCGCCTACAATTTCGAATTCAGGGATGATCATCCGGATTATCCGGCGATGGTCCTTGGGAACTACATGCTGGGCGGTGGATTTCTCAATTCTCGCCTGGCGACCCGCATCCGTCAGAAGGAAGGGCTGAGTTACGGTGTAGGCTCTCAGTTTAACGCCGGAGCCCTTGACCCTGTTGGAAGCTTCTTCGCGTACGCGATCTATGCGCCGGAGAATGCCGCCAAGCTTGAGGCTGCTTTTGCCGAGGAGATCACGAAGGTTGTGACCGAAGGGTTTACCGCTGAGGAAGTAGCTGCGGCGAAATCAGGCTGGTCGCAGTCGCGCACCGTTAGCCGCGCACAGGATGCGGGATTATCAGGAACCTTAAACCATTACCTTTTTATCAATCGCGATCTCCGCTGGGATGAAACTTTCGAAAAGAAAGTAATGGCGTTGACTGCTGAACAGATAAACAGCGCCATGAAGAAGCATATCAGCATGGAGAAGATCAACATCATCAAGGCTGGCGATTTTGCCAAGGTTAAGGAGAACGAAGGCAAATAACGCGGAGTTAAAAGACACAGCTGACAAAGCTACGCAGCGTCGCACCTACCGCTAAAAATAAAAAGGGCCGGATAATCCGGCCCTTTTTATTTTAACAATATTTGAAAACAATGTCAGGCATTTGATTTGCCAAAACGCTTGCGTTCGTTCTCGTTCAGATAGATCTTTCTCAGGCGAATCGACTTCGGTGTCACCTCAACGTACTCATCCGACTGGATATATTCGAGTGCTTCCTCAAGGGAAAACTTGATCGCCGGTGCGATGCGCATTTTCTCATCGGCACCTGAGGCGCGCATGTTTGTAAGCTTCTTCGTCTTTGTAACATTTATAACGAGGTCGCCACCGCGGCTGTGCTCGCCGATGACCTGACCTTCATAGACAGGTTCTCCGGGCTCGATGAAAAACTTCCCGCGGTCCTGCAGATTGTGAAGGCTATATGCAATCGCTTCGCCTTGTTCCATCACGATCAGTGAACCGTTGATACGGCCCGGGATCTCTCCCTTGTACGGTTGATATTCTTTAAAACGATGTGTAACTATCGCTTCACCCGCAGTCACGTTCAGAAGATAATTCCGCAAGCCGATGATTCCGCGCGCAGGGATGATGAACTTAAGGATCATGCGATCGCCCTTCGGCTCCATGTTCAACATTTCACCCTTGCGCTGAGACACCGTCTCAATGGCTTTGCCAGCATCACTTTCGGGAAGATCGATCGTAAGCTCTTCCACCGGCTCGGACTTCTGCCCGTTGATCTCTTTGAAGATCACCTGAGGCTGTCCGATCTGCAGCTCGTATCCTTCGCGACGCATCGTCTCAATGAGAACGGACAAATGGAGAACACCGCGGCCGAAAACCATAAACGAATCCGCCGAACCTGTTTCTCCTAAACGGAGTGCCAGATTTTTCTCGAGTTCTTTCTCGAGCCTTTCCTTTATGTGACGTGATGTAACAAACTTTCCTTCCTTTCCATAAAAAGGCGAGTTGTTGATCGTGAACAACATACTCATTGTAGGCTCATCGATCGCGATGGTCTTCATTCCCTCGGGCTTTTCAACATCAGCGACGGTATCGCCAATTTCGAAATCCTCCAGTCCGACGATGGCGCAGATCTCGCCCGCCTTAACCTCCTCGACCTTCAATTTTTCGAAACCTTCGAAAACATAGAGATCCTTAACCCGCGACTTGACGACTGCTTTTGTATCGCGCTTCACAAGCGCGATTTGCTGGCCGCTTTTGATCGTTCCGCGATGCATACGACCGATTGCAACCCTGCCGATATAGGACGAATATTCCAGCGACGTGATGAGCAATTGCGTTGAGCCTACTTCTACTACAGGCACCGGGATGTGGTCAATAATACCTTCCAGCAACGGGATAATATCTGTGGTTGGGTTTTTCCAGTCTGCACTCA
>CBFGXV010000003.1:0-21427 GCA_965652755.1 uncultured Chryseosolibacter sp.
TGAGCATGTACCGCCTGACCAGTACGTCACCCGTTGTAGATCAGGGATTTGATATCTCAGGCTATGGGATTCAAACCGATTTCTATTTCAAAGCGCGTCTCAAAGGGGCTGCCTACGATATCGGCGCCGTCGAGCAATACTGATCCCAGGAAAATCCCGCAGCATGCTGCGGGATTTTTTTATTTCCCTGTGGCGACCGCGTCCCAGCTTCGTTGCGGTAACGGGTGATTTTCAAAAGCGATCTTAAAAAAATACAACAATTAGCACCGACGCCGCGACGAGCCGCGTCCGTCACCGTCCGTCAAAGGCTATAGCGGCAGTCTAACGTTAACTGAGGTTTATGTTTTAGTCAAAATCAGCCCCAGGTTGGGAAAGGCCGCTTATTCTTACACGTCTAACGTAAGATCATCGCCAGTCGGGCAAGTACCATCCTTAACCAGTTCTTTTGTATAGCCGGTTGCGCACAGCTCCAGAGCGGGTTCAAGAAAGCTGCCGGCTGTTGAAGAAAGTTTACCTAACCTGAAAACACACGGAAAGACTGCCAGGTGCAGCCCCGTGTATTTCAAAAACGCTGACAAGGATGACAACAACTTACACTTTTTTAAAAGCGCTTCAAAAGCTGACTGTGGTCGTGACCATTTTTTCGGTTCTTATGCAATGTTCGGATGAGGATGTCGTGCCGTCGTCGCAGCTGAAAACAGAACCGAAACCCATACAGGCTGACACAACAGCGACGACGCGGGACTCAGCAATGTTCCTGGCAGCAGCCTGTAAGGATTGTGCATACGTCGTACCCGCGGGCGTTAAAGTGGTGGACGGGAAAACGCTGGCCTTAAAACCGGGTAGCATCATCGGTTTGAGTAGCTCCATCGCCTATGGGTCGCTTGAGTTCCGCAACATCGTCGGCACGCGTGAAAAGCCGATCATCATCACTAACTGCGGCGGTGCTGCGAATATCATCGCTGATAATAAGTGGCATGCTATCAAAACGGAGAACAGCAAATATTTCCGGATCAGCGGTGGCGAAACATCGGGTGTGTATGGCATCAAGGTCAAGGGTGGTGAAATGGGCCTCAAACTCGATGGTCTCAGCACAAACTTTGAAGTTGACCATGTGGAGGTATTCAATGTTTCGTTCGCCGGTATTATGGCCAAGACAGACCCGACATGCAGCGATGCAACGATCCGCGGAAACTTTACAATGTACGACGTCCTTCTTCACGATAACTACGTCCATGATACCGGTGGAGAAGGATTTTATGTGGGCAACTCATTTTGGGATGGCATGGAACGATCTTGCGGAATCAGACTGCCACACGAGATCAAAGGCTTGAAGATCTACAATAATATTGTGGTGAATTCTGGATGGGAGGCCATTCAGGTTGGATGTGCCATCGAGGGCACCGAGATCCATCACAACACCATCAGCAATTATGGTACTGTAAACAGACAGCATCAGAACAACGGCATCCAGATCGGGTCCGGAACCGGTGGACTGGTATACAACAACCTGATCAATAAAGGGACGGGCAACGGAATGATCATTATGGGAACAGGTGATAATGTGATGTACAATAATATTATCGTAGATGCTGGATCCAACGGCGTTTTCTGCGATGAGCGTTTCACACCTGGCGAAGGATTCAAGTTCATCAACAATACAATTCTGAATCCGGCAAGGGATGGGATACGATTGTATGCGGAACTCGTCCCGATGAACACCATCATCAACAACATCATTGCAAATCCGGGAACGTATGGCGATTACACCGGGGCTGGCGGACGCACATCGAAGGACGCATTCGTGTATCTCCTTAGTCCGGATGTAAACGTGAAAATGTCAAACAATTTGTTCGCCGTTACGGTTGATCAAGTCAGGTTTGTCGATGCATCGCGCGAAAACTACCGGTTAAAAGCCAACTCTCCTGCCGTGAACGATGGCCACGACATCTCCCGATATGAAATCAAGCAGGATTTTTATCTGTCGACACGGCTCAAAGGTCAAACCGTTGACATCGGAGCAAGTGAATATTGACGGAACCGCGAGCGTGCTGTAGTAGTCACATCCGGCATTTCCTTTGGTATGATTTTTTCGCCGCGATGTAAAAACACGCAGATGGATTTGCCCAAAGTGATCATCAATGACGACTACACAGATTTTCTGAATGGAAAAGAGGTTGAAGCAACAGTTGTTTCAGAAAAACAGACGGTTGAGAAAGGCATGCATGTAATGGGATTCCACAACTCTATCGCTATAAACACGGGCTTCACTGTACCCAGAGAAAAACAACATCACTACATTGGCGTAGAAGGAATGGTTACCGAAATCGAGAGTGGATCGGCATCGCATCAAAAACCGCATGTAAGAGTGGTGAAGATCTGATCGCTTTTACCGCCAAAATAAAATCGCTGCAACACCGGCTGTCGGGGAGGAACAATTTTTTATTTTCATACAGAAAGTTATTCTTATGAAATATGTTTGGGCTTCGTGGGACAGTATACCTCGTCAAGTATCCGCAGCAGATAGAAGTAATCAGGTAAAGACGCGTCACATACGGGGTTATGGATGTGCTGTAACGTTTTCGTCTACAAATGTCGTGTGGTCCACATTCCATTCAACATACTCGCTTACCACAAGGGGTTTTGAAACGTCGATATCGAAGGGTTAACCTTCATTGTAGAATAACTGTCCTTGTACCGGCCGTGCGGGGCTGGTGAAAGGGTGTTCCGTTATTTTCCCCTTTTCCATAATGTGTAATACCTTCCACCCGCGGACCTTCAGGTAATCAGAAACGAGCGAGCGGTGACATTTCCACCACGGGGCTTCCGAACACATGTATGCGGTTCTCTTTTCGGCAGCGCGTCTTTCGAGGATCTCAATTTCCTTCCTGAACTGTTCGGTCAGCATGTAGTCAGCATAACCGCGAAATGACGGGTGTCTCCATGCGATGTTAACGGAATCCTTGTCGGGTTTTCTCCTTCCTCCAAGGCCTACCATGTGATGATATACAATTCCGTTTTCTGGCATCGAAACAGAAAGATTCTCCTTGTTGAAATGAGGGTATCGCCGGCTTCCCGGAAAAGTTCTGATGTCAACAAGCTGTTCGATGTGGTGGATCTCCAGCAACTGCAGAAACTCCTCGGCTGAACGCGTGGAGTGGCCGATCGTCCAGATAGTGTTTTGTTGTGTTGCCATTAAGCGCGATGCTGCAAATATAGAACCATCCACCGGAGCTGTGGGGACCGTTACACATCAAAGCAGCCTTCCAGATTATTCGGAATGCTTTTTTTGTGTGATTACCATTTCACACAATGCATCAGAAAACAACATGAAGATACTGAATGACAACCGACTTCGTTCCCGTTGCGCCTCCGCGCGGCCATCGAGACAACAACCGCGTCCGTTCGAAACGGAAAGTGATCCGGATTCGCCGCAACAGGAGCCCGGGAAATTCCCGCGCCGGCGCAGGAAACACAGTTACGAGATCGCATTTGGAATCTGATGCAAAGTAACCGCAGGATCAAAAAAGAAACCGGATCATATGAAATCATTAGTTGACGCCCTTCCTCCTATTCAAAAATTAAATATTATCCGCAACATTCTGCCGGAGGATGGTCCTTTTCCAAACAATGCCCTTCTTCCATTGTTGCTGTACAAGGAAGTATTTCAAATAACGGACAGGCAGGACACAGAGACTATTAAGGAGATCCTTGAAACCAACAGCTGGACAAACTCATGGGTAGATGGCATTCTGACCGAACATCACTATCACAGTACAGCACACGAAGTTCTTGTTGCGCTAAAAGGCTCAGCACGTGTACAGTTCGGGGGACCGAACGGTATCACACTAATGTTTGAGAAGGGCGATGTTGTGATTATCCCTGCTGGTGTGGCCCACCGGAACGCAGACGAAATCAACGGATTCTCCTGTCTGGGCGCTTATCCCGATGGACAGCAATATGACATGAACTTTGGCAGGCCAGGTGAAAAGCAGGTAGCTGATGAGAATATCAAAAAGGTTGCACTACCCGAAAACGACCCACTCTATGGAAGCGATGGGCCGCTCATTAAGAACTGGGCCGGAGAAATAGACCGCGACACAGGATCGCTCTGATTATCCCGTGACCAGTAGCGTATTGTAAAGGCACAAAACCCCGGGGGCACACCACCCTCGAGTATGCCGCATACGAAGCGAAGCGATTGATCAGATGCTGTAGAATCATCAAAGAAAAACCCGCCGTGCGGCGGGTTTTAAACCAAACTAAAAACGAATTGTTCACCAAAATTTTTGCGATGATCAATTGGCCATGGCCAGCATCTCATCAATAGATGCATCGAGTTTAATAACAGAGACCGATCCGTTGAGAACATTTATCAGCATATTGTCAGTGCTGATGGCGCCGTCGTTATCTTTAACGGTAAGACGGAAATAATATCTGCCTTCCTTGAGTCCGCTGACGGTTGCTGTGGGAGAAGTTGAATAACTGATCGTTGCGACTGAGGGTCCGCCGTATTGCGTCCACTTATAGCTGGCGATCGTCCCGTCGCTGTCTTTAGCCGAGCCATAAAGTTTCATTGAATTTGTGGGCAGGATTAGTTTTCCATCGGCGCCCGCGCTAACGATTGGCGCCAGGTTAGCAGTGCTGCTGTTCACTGTGACGATAACGTCGTCGGACTTGTAATTTCCCTTCGTGTCTTTTACTGTGAGACGGAATGTATAGGTTCCTGCGAGCAGATTGTATGCCCGGACCGTCGGCGTAGTCTGACCGCTCAGGGTAGCGGTTCCTCCCGACAATTTCGTCCACTGATAACTGGCTATGCCGTCTGCGTCAGACGCAGAGCCCTGGATGTATAGAGAATTGGTGGGCAGCGTGATCGTGCGGTCGTAACCCGCGCTCACTGTCGGGGCGGAGCTGGTAGTAGAATTGATAATTACCTTGACATCATCGTTGGAGTACGCACCCTTGTCGTCAGTTGCTTTTAGCCTGAACGTATAAGTTCCGGCCTGCAGGTTTGAAGCTTTCATTGACTTGGTCGTATTGTTCTCAAGCGTGGCCGTAGAAGGTCCGCTAACCTGCGTCCAGGCGTAGGCCGTTACCGTTCCATCCGGATCAGTAGCCGATCCGTTGCAGATCGCCGCATTTGTCGGCAGATATTCGACGACATCCACGCCCGCGTTCACCAGTGGAGGAATATTTGAGGATGAAGGTGCAGTGCCATTGGTATAGCTCAGCATCCAGTCGAGTGCATTCGTTTCATTGTAAACCTTGTCCCAGATAACGTGGCCCATTCCAGCGAACAAGGTCGCCTTGGCAAGGGGACTCGGGGCCGGAGTACAGGCGTTGATGGCGTTCACCATTCTTGTTGTAACAGTGTAAGAGACGATATAATCTTTATCGCCGTGGAAGCCCCATACGGGAACATCCTGTGCTGCGATAGCGCAAGCTTTTGTCATCGCGTTACCTCCAGCGCAGATAGGCACTGCACCTGCGAACACTTCGGGATAGGCCCCAATAGTGGTCCAGACACCAAATCCACCCAGACTGAGTCCGGTAATATAGATACGTTTGGGATCAATGCGCAACGTCTTTTTTACATGGTTGATAACATCCATGACGTAAGAGGCGGGCCAGTTACCGTAGGAAGTCTTTAACTGGGGAGAAACCAGAATGAAGTCATACTGCGCACCGTACTTTACATACTTCGGCAAACCAACATTGGCAACCCTCTGAACTGAAGACTTCAACGTCGCCGGGTCAGTGGATGTAGTTCCTTTTTCCTTGATACCATGTAATGATATAACGAGGGGATAAAGGTTTGAATTACTACTATATCCCTGGGGCAGATACTCCAGGTAACCGATGTTTGAACTTGTTATCTTTGCCGTTTGCTGCGCAATGGTCACTAAAGACATGAGGGTTCCAAGAACCGCAAAGGTTACAAATAATCTAAATTTCATTTTTCAATTTGGGTTTTGACTGCGTTCCCTGTTACAGACCGGCTTTGGCAGGAGACTACTTGGTTAATCATTTGGAAAGCCCGGCGACACATCCCGTCGACACTGCAGCTTTCTTTCCTCAAGAGACCCGCTGGCCATGGCGGGATCTCTTTGTTTCGGCCCGCAAGAAGTATCAAATCCGAAAATTAAATTTTGGTAAAGAGATGAAATCCCGCAGGCTTCGGGGAACGGTAAGTTTCTGGCGATATAATTTTTCGAGTGGGGCAGCGACAACCCGATCCTATTCGTTTCAGGGAATACATTCCACACATTTCAAAGCTGCTTCAATCAGCTAAATGTTTTCCATGGCCCTGCCATGAAGAATAGGCCGGTAGCCATACCGTGGCACGCTTTTTAGCGATGCGGCAGTTCGTCTGTCTCGATAGCAGCAGCATATCATATTTGTCCTCCTTGATGAAGCTGCTGCGGGTTTTGAAAAACCCAGCCAATGCCGGTTCGTTTCGCTGGTTGTCAGCAGCTGCGAAGGAAACAAAAAGTGAGTCTGTCTCCATTTTCATCATAGTGCTCGCTTCACTCTATGAGAAATCCGCTGTGCCATAACCATAAACAGCTGGTTCTTGAAACCACAATACTTGTCCATCACAAAAGTGTTTCTCTCCTTTGCAGGGAGTAAAAGTAAGATGACAAAATTATCCGCAGGATTGCTGATGTGCCGCATTGTGAATGGTAACGCTCTGGAGTATTTTCTCGTACATCCGGGAGGGCCGTATTTTAAAAAGAAGAACGCAGGCTTCTGGAGTATTCCTAAAGGCATCCCCGAAATCGAAGAGGATCTGTTGCGAACAGCTCAACGCGAGTTCCTGGAAGAAACCGGTATCAGGTCAGTCCCGCCCTATCACGCGCTCGGTTTTGTAAAACAAAAAAGCGGTAAGGTAATACACGCGTGGGCTTTCGAAGGCGTGTGGGAACCGTCGACTGGTATAGTGTGCAACACATTCTCAATCGAGTGGCCTCCGCGCTCGGGAAAGAAGATGGACTTTCCGGAAGTGGATGATGCCCGGTGGTTCAATTACGGGGACGCTGCCGTCGCGATGATTCCGGAACAGATCCCGTTTCTCGACCGCGCTATGATCTCTTTCGGTATTAATGTTTCAGGGAAGGGTACAGGCTTACCCTAAAAAAACGAAAACCACCCGTCCCCCGCCTGAGGACATGGTGGTATTCTGCAAACCTAAAACTATAATCTTTAGCGGGAGTAAACCTCGCGAATCTTCACATCGAACAGCAGAATCAAAACCGGAACGAGGGCTGCAAAAAATGCAGGGTAATCCTGTGCAGCCCACGGTACGCCTTCCCCTTGAAAGCGAATCCGGTCGTATGCAAAGGTGTTAATGTTGAGAGAAACAATTACGGAACATTGAAGTGATCAGGCTCACGAGTAAGAAAACAAGGATACATGAAAACAAAAAAATGTGCTGTGGAAAAAACGCTCGGCACGAAGCGGCCGTGTTGACTTTAAAATAAACGCTCGGCGAGAAAACTTCAACCGCCACTCAACTTGAAGCATCCGATTTACGTCTGAATCATCAACATGTTCTCCAATAACAACCCCACGCCCATACTGCCGCTGTAGGGTAATTTCCACAAGACGGTTGGAACACTCAATGTAATTTTAGATGTCCGTTTTAAAGACTGTCACATGAAAAATGAAAAAAAGAAAGAAACGCTTCAATCGTTTTCGCTTTTGCCCTTTCCCATCTTGTCCATGATCCACTGTTTCACTTTCGAAGGTTTCTTGCCACCGGGTTCTCCGAGCAAGTAACCTACCGGCTTGAGTGGAGCGACGTGATCGCAGATGATCTTGATGATCCCGAACAGGGGGAGGAATACGATCATGCCGGCGACGCCCCAGATCATCCCGCCAGCGAGGATGCTGAGGATAGACCACAAGGCGTTGAGGTTAACTTCACCGCCGACAATATTAGGTTCAATGAAATAGTTATCGATTGTCTGGATCACGACCATCACGACCGCTGCCCACAGCGCTGTTTGAACATCTTCTGTAAGAAGGGCCATCGCCACCGGAAACAAACCTCCGAGTACAGTTCCAACGTATGGGATCACAGTAAGCAATGCAGCAATACCGGCGAGCAACAACGCGTTCTTGATACCGACGATCAACAGACCAATCGAGTACATCGTTGCAATGATCAACACGGAAATAGCCCGACCTGTGAGATACTTCTGTGATACCTGGGTGATTTGTCCAACCACTGTTTTCACTTTATCCGTGTTCTCGTCCTCATATAACCGGACAAAGAATGTTTCAAATTGTTCTTTATTGTAAAGCATGAGGAAGGTGATGACAAGACTGAGTACCAAACCAGTGATGGTTGATATAATTCCGCTCAAAATCTTCGTCGCCATGCCCGGACCCTGTTGATTGGACTTCTCGGCCTGTTCCTTCACAACCTTGTCCTGCTCTTCCGGAGTCATTCCAATCTCCTGCTCAATCCGGGACTGCGCCTGCGCAAGCATTTCCTTACCCTTCGACTTGATCTGCGACATATTCTCCGAGAAGGTTGATATCTGCGTGCTTACCACGAAGGCAATTCCCGCGATCACTACCACCAGGATGAGGATACATCCCAGACTTGAAAGAGCCCGGTGCCAGCCCCAGCTGTCGAACCTCCGGCAGACCGGCGCCATAAGCATCGCCAGGAGCGCAGCGAAAACAATCGGGACGATAAAAGCTTTCCCGAAGTACATTACCACGATAAGCAGGACAAAGAAGAACAGGTACTGATTTACCCGGTGGAAGATCTCTTTCATTTAATAGTGATTACTTTTTCCGACGTGTCCGCGGCCGGGAGAGATTTCTGGTGCTTGACAGAAATTGATCTTGCGACACGCTTCATGAGAGGACATCATGCCGTCGCATAAACAAAAAGCAATCCTTGGAAATATAAACGTCAGTTATGAGAAAATTGCCGTTGTCGCGAATCGGCTGGGGAGAATTGTACTCAAATAAAACTTCGGGATGAATGTATAGCCTATTGCGAAAACAGGTCGGAACTCAGGTATCGGTCTCCTCTGTCGCAGATTATGAAAACGATGACACCTTTGTCGAGTTCGGAAGCCAGTCGGGCTGCGGCGCTAAGGGCCCCGCCGCTGCTCATGCCAGCCAGAATGCCTTCCTCCTTAGCCAGTCTCTTCGTGTAAGTGCGTGCGTCCGCTTCCGATACGTCCAGTACACGGTCGACGCGTTTGGGGTCAAAGATCTTCGGGAGAAATTCCGGTGACCACCGTCTGATACCGGGAATGCAGGCACCATCCGTTGGTTGAGTGCCCACGATCCGGACGTCGGAATTCTGTTCTTTCAAATACCTGGAAACACCCATGATCGTACCAGTGGTGCCCATGGCTGATACAAAATGAGTGATGGTTCCGCCCGTGTCCTTCCATATCTCGGGACCGGTTGTATTATAATGGATCTTATAGTTATCCGGGTTGGCAAACTGATTCAGTATATGGTATTTTCCACTTGCTGACATTTCCTCGGCCAGCTGACGGGAATACTCGATCGTCCGGGATGCAGGCGTAAGGATCACTTTCGCCCCGTAAGCTTCCATCGCCAGCACCCGTTCCCGGGTGGAGTTATCCGGCATGATGAGCGTCATGTTCAATCCCATAATACGCGCGATCATGGCCAGGGCAATCCCGGTGTTTCCGCTCGTGGCTTCAACGAGGTTATCACCTTTTTTTATTTCCCCGCGTTCCAGTGCTCCCTGGATCATACCATAAGCTGTTCGGTCTTTAACACTTCCCCCAGGGTTATCACCTTCAAGTTTCCCGAGTATTCTGACGGCCTTATTCGGGGAGATGTTCTGAAGTTCAACCAGCGGAGTGTTTCCGATTAATTCATGAAGTTTCATAGGGATATGGGGAATACTGGCTACTTATCGTGTTCGGCTTTAAAAATAACAATATCCGTTTCTTCCTTTTCGCCGTTATACATTTTAGCCTGGTAGTATATCTTCGAATTCGCAGGAACACTTCGGGTCAGCCACACATTTCCACCTACAACGCTGTTGCGACCGATTACCGTCTCGCCCCCCAGTATTGTTGCTCCGGCATAAACGACCACGTGATCTTCCAAAGTAGGATGGCGCTTTTTGACCGCGTCATCTTTGCTCACGCTCAGCGCGCCGAGGGTCACGCCCTGATAGATCTTAACATGATCTCCGATCACTGCCGTCTCCCCTATCACGACGCCGGTTCCGTGGTCGATGCAGAAATGATTGCCTATTGTCGCGGATGGATGGATGTCGATGCCTGTTTTGCTGTGAGCGTGTTCCGTTATCACGCGCGGAATGCCTTTAACACCCAGCAGGTGTAGCTGATGGGCGATGCGGTAAGCTGCAATAGCGTAAAAGCCGGGATAGGTCTGGATCACTTCGCTTCTGCTCTTGGCGGCCGGATCCCCTTCGTACATTGCTGTCACATCTTCGTTCAGCTTTTCATAAACCGCGGGGAGAGAATCAAAAAATTGTCCTGCGATCGCCCCGGCATCCACCTTGCCGCGGTGCGGATTAAAGCGGACAATCCGGTCCAGTTCACCCTGCAATCCTTCCATGTGCCTTTGAAAATCATCGGCGGACTCAAAACTCAACTGGGTGTACTCGGCAAACAACGTCCCTAGCAAGGAGTTAAAAAAAACCGCTACCTCCGCCGGCGAAGGACACGTGGGGCATGCCTGATGCGAATTGTAGAGTTTTTGCAAGAATGACTTATCCATGATCACTAAATAGGGGTTTTATTGCTCGCAGCAAAGTTTTTAACAGTTTTTTAACAAGGAAGATACACGATTTTACCTCAATTTAACACTGCCTGTACTTACACGTATCAGGCAGGCAAATGTTCTGGCAGTCGGCTGTTATCATTTACGTGGCACAATAATTAAACAAGCTGCGAACGATGCTTTGACATCATTTGTCAGAGAAATTTTTCATCATTGCACCATGAACCTAAACGAAGTCAATACCCAGTGGACCGAGGACAGAATTCTGGAACTCGTCCGCAAACTCAGGAATGACCTCATCAAAGATTTCCTGGATGAACGTCATCTTAAAGAGTACCTCTCGAACAATTTCAGGGTGAGTGAATTATCAAATATCAAGATAGAATTTATCAAAAAGGACCTCAAGGAATTATTGATCTCGCCCGTTAATACAAATCATTATCAGGTCCTGATCGACCAGATCCGCGAAACTGATAGTGCAGGCATCTCGGAATCGAACGAGCCTCTGTTTTACAAAGAACTTGAAATGATCTTCAAGCGATACATGTTCGCATAGGGCGGGCACTATGCGCTGTATTGCTCGATTATGTTTTTCAGATACTCAACCTGAACAACGCCAGCCTGTTTCCATTTAAGTTCGCCGCCTTTGAATAAGGCAAGCGTCGGAACCCCCTTCACCTGGAACAGATTGGCGATCGCCTGGTTCTTGTCGACATCTATTTTGATGATACGCGCCTTGCTGCCGACCTGGCTTTTGAGCTCCTCGAGGATCGGCTTCATCATTTTACAGGGACCGCACCATTCGGCGTAAAAGTCAACAAGCGTAGGTGTTTCGCTTTTGACAAGATTGGTAAAGCTCGCATTAGCCATAAATTGCTGTTTTCAGAGAAACAATCTGAACACGCATCCGGTTTCATAAGTTTCTGATTGGAAGCGCGAAAAGTTTCCGGAACTTTTATAGGGGGGAAAGCAGTTTTAATTGTCCGGGCGCTCGCCCAAGCAGCTTTCCGGATTAAAATCTGAACCATGTCCATAAGAACCTTCAAATCCTTACAATTCACATTTCTGGCAATACTGTTCTCCGTCGGATTCATTACTTCCTGTTCGGAAGAAGAGCTTTTGCCGGAGCCTGTCAAAGTGGAAGAAGAAATTCCACAGGTCATTGCGAATGAAACCAATCAATACGTCAATTCATGGATCCGGGAAAATATGGAGTATTGGTATTTGTGGAAGGATGAGATCCCGGCAAAAAGCGACAAGAACCTTGATCCCGAAGCATATTTCAATTCCCTGCTGAGCAAAAACGATCGTTTCTCATGGATACAGACCAACTATCAGGAGCTGCTGAATTCACTGCAGGGGATCTCGAAGGAGGCGGGCTACGAGTTTGTCCTTTACCGCGAAAAGGAAGGAAGTGAAAATGTTGTCCTGCAGATCGTGTATACAAAACCCGACGCGCCGGCCGCAACGGCCGGGCTGAAGCGTGGTGACATCATCTCTCATATCAACGATCAGCAGCTCACCACCGGCAACTACCGTGACCTGCTCTCCGCAATAAAAGACAGCCATTCTGTGCGCTATAAACCACTGATTATCGACGAGCAACGATTCGGAGATGTGAAGGCGGTTTCACTTAACGCTGTTCAGTATACGGAAAACCCGAACTACCTGCACCGCGTCATCGAAACGGGCGGAAAAAAGATCGGATATTTCGTTTATAATTTCTTTGCGTCCGGGACTGATAGCCAGCCCGGAAAGTATGACGCAGAGACGGATGCTGTGTTTGCTGACTTTAAAGCACAGGGCATCACAGATCTTGTTGTCGACCTGCGCTATAACACCGGCGGCTCCGAAGTCGTTGCAAAAAACCTCGCCAGCCTTATCGGGCGCGGTGTGGACAACTCGAAAGTATTTTTGAAACGCCAGTACAACGAATTCGTTCAGGAAGCGATCCTTAAAGACAAAAATCTTGGCAAGGATTACCTCATCAGTAACTACACAAATGAGGCGGCTAATGTGGGGAATCAATTGTCGTCAGGACGCGTGTATATTCTCACGAGCTCTCGCACGGCTTCCGCGAGCGAATTGATCATTAACGCGCTTAAGCCGTTTATGGAAGTATTTCTCATCGGTGACACGACCTATGGAAAAAATGTCGGATCGATTTCGCTCTTCGAGGAGAAAGACCCTAAAAACGTGTGGGGAATTCAGCCCATCGTAGTCAAAGTGTTTAACAGCCAGGATCAGTCAGATTACAGCGAGGGTTTTGCGCCCGATGTTCTTCATCCCGACAACAGTCTGTTCCTTTATCCGCTGGGTGACGAACGGGAAGCGCTTTTAAGCCAGGCGATCGGGCAGATCACCGGCACTGCTACAACTGCCAGACAGGACCGCGAAAGCAGGGAGCCCGTCGGCCATTCAATGGATTTGAAACGGCGAAGCTTCAGTCTGGTCATGGATGAGAGCGAATTTGTCATGAGCAATAAGCCGTTGTAACCGCCGCGGTTTAGTATCGCGATGGTCACACATTCCGATCTCACTGCCGGGAACAGTGGATCTTATTGCGAAAAGATCTTCGCATAGTCCTTTGCGTCAAAGCCCAATGCGATGACCTTGTTTCCGGACTCGATGACTGGCCTTTTAATGACGCTTGTTTTTTCTTTCATGAGCTTGACTGCCGAGGATTGGTCTGTTACCATCGCCTGATCAGAAGGATCCAACTGCCTCCATGTGGTACCGCGTTTGTTGACAAAACTTTCCCAACCGGCCTGGGAACACCAGTGCTCGAGTTTCTCTTCGGTGACACCCTTGGATTTGAAATCGTGAAATTCAAATGCAACGTTGTTTTGTTTAAGCCAGTCGAGAGCTGACTTCACTGTGTTACAGTTCCTGATTCCGTAAACGACTAAAGACATTGCGCTATTAGTTTAATTCGTCACTGAGACTCACCCTTCAGTCCTTTGACAAATGTGTGGACGTCCTCTTCAATATTCCTTGATTTTTTGAGAAGATCGATGAAAGCGCTACCTACAATTGCTCCAGCGCTGTATTGGGATGCTTTTGAAAAAGTTTCTCCGTTGGAAATACCAAACCCGATAAGGCATGGATTGGCTAGTTTCATTTTCTGCAGACGATCGAAGTAAGCGATCTGGCCATCGGTAAATGTTCCGCGCGCACCGGTTATACTAGAGGCGGAAACGGCGTAAACAAAACCATGCGTGGCGTGGTCGATCTTTCGAATTCTTTCTTCCGATGTAGTCGGAGATACGAGGAACGTGTTACAGAGATTGGCGGCAGCAAACTTGTCCTTATACACCTCCTCGTACTCATGCAACGGCATGTCCGGCAGGATCAGACCATCAACGCCCGCGCTGGACGCATCTGTAAGGAACTTCTCAACTCCATACTGCATGACGGGATTGAGGTATCCCATCAGAATGACAGGCACTTCGATGCCGTCTTTCCGGATCTGTTTTACCTGATCGAGGAGCAGCCGAAGGGTCATTCCGTTCTCGAGCGCCACCTTGTTACTCTGTTGTATCGTCGGCCCGTCCGCCACAGGGTCCGAAAAAGGAATCCCTATCTCGATTATGTCGGCGCCGGCGTCGCTGAGATATTTGGCGATGGGAAGCGTGCTCTCCAGGGTCGGAAACCCCGCGGTGTAATAAACGTTGAGGATATTCTTTTTTTTCTTGCTGAACAGCCTGGTAATCCTGTTATCCATGGATTGTATCTTAAACTCTAAATTTTGAATCTTGAATCTTGAACTTTGAACTTAATACTTCCCCCATCGTATATAAGTCTCAAGGTCCTTATCCCCGCGTCCGGACAAATTCACAACAACAACATCGTCCTTTTCGAATTCGAATTGTTCCAGCGCCGCAAGCGCGTGAGCTGATTCGATGGCCGGAATAATACCTTCGAGTCGGCTCAGGCGGATCCCCGCTTCCATTGACTCATCATCCGTCGCACTGACGAACTTCACACGCCCGATGTCAAACAAGTGTGCATGCATCGGTCCTATACCCGGGTAATCCAACCCGGCCGAAATGGAATGAGGTTCGACAACCTGGCCATCGTCAGTTTGCATCAGCAGGGTTTTGCTTCCGTGAAGCACACCCGGCTTGCCGAGGGCAGTTGTGGCAGCAGATTGTCCGGAGTTGATCCCTTTCCCTGCAGCCTCCACGCCGATAAGACTGACGTGCTCGTCATCCAGAAAATGGTAAAAAGCTCCAGCCGCATTACTTCCTCCGCCGACACACGCAAACACATAGTCCGGGAAAGGATTTCCGATCTCTGTCTGTAGCTGGTTGCGAATTTCGGCACTGATAACGGACTGAAACCGCGTCACCATGTCGGGATACGGGTGCGGCCCAACCACGGACCCAATGATGTAGTGGGTATCCGCAGGGTTGTTAATCCAATGGCGCATGGCTTCGTTGGTGGCGTCCTTCAGGGTCATGCTTCCGCTCGTTGCCGGAACCACCTGAGCGCCGAGAATGCGCATACGCTCTACGTTAGGGCGCTGACGTTCCATGTCGACCTTGCCCATGTATACGATACATTCCATACCCATCAACGCGCACACAGTAGCTGTAGCTACCCCGTGCTGGCCTGCACCTGTCTCTGCGATGATCTTCTGTTTTCCCAACCTGCGAGCAAGCAATATCTGGCCAATCGTATTGTTCACCTTGTGCGCGCCGGTATGACAAAGATCTTCCCGCTTCAGGTAGATCGTCGTACCATACTTCTCCGAGAGCCGGCTGGCCAGGTACAGGGGTGTAGGGCGCCCTACGTAGTTCTTCAGGAGGTGATGGAACTCCTTTTGAAAATCATCATCCTGTATGATCGCCAGATAATTCGTCCGCAGTTCTTCAACATTCGGATAAAGCATCTCAGGGATGTATGCGCCGCCGAATTTCCCGTAGTATCCTCTCGCATCTGCATGATAGCTCATGTTGTCGTTATTTAGTGTTTAATATTTTAATGACGGCATTGATCTTTTGTTTGTCCTTATGCGCGGGCGCGTTCTCCACCCCGCTATTGACGTCTATGGCAAAAAGATTATATTCATTCAAACCCTTCACTTCTGCCACATTCTGGGGTGTTATACCTCCGCTGAGAAAGAATGGTACAGACTGATCGTAACGCGACAGAATGTCCCAGTTGAAACGGATTGCGTTTCCGCCGTGGTATTTTCCCCTGGTATCAAAGAGAAAATATTCGGCATCCTCGCCGTATTGCTTTGTACTTCTGAAATCAAAGCTGTCGTCGACGGAAAAGACTTTGATGACACCGACGCCGTTTGCCTTTAACTCGCGGCATTCATCCGGGGTTTCGTTTCCGTGCAACTGTACATAATCAAGTCCCTGAGACCTGACTTTCTCCAGGATGACATCAGTCCTTTCGTCAACAAAGACCCCTACCCTTTTTGTTGCGCCGCGGGTCAGCTCCGGCACCACAAAATCATCGCCGACGAATCTCGGACTGTTGCGGTAAAATATAAAGCCCATAAAGTCTGGCTGCAGGTCCAACACTTCGACAATATTATTCGGGTCCCGCATTCCACATACCTTCAGCTTTATGTTTTTCATAGCTTGTCTTTGTGTTTATCATCCGTGAACCGTCAGCCGTTTACCCAGCTCGCGGATAAATTCGGCGGCAGCTTTTTCAGGTTCCGGTTGTTTCATAAAGTTCTCTCCGATAAGAAAGCCCTCGTAACCATACTGTTTCAGTTCCACAATCGCCAGCGGATCTGATATCCCGCTTTCCGACACTTTCACAACGCCCGCGGGAATCAATCCCGAGAGCTGTTTTGAGACTTCCGTACTGACACCGAAAGTTTTCAGATCCCGGTTGTTGACGCCAATCAGATCCGCTCCTGCCGTGAGGTTGTCGCGCAACTCGGTTTCATTATGAACCTCCAGCAACACTTCCAGTCCGAGATTGTGAGCAAACGCGGTGAGCTTCACAGATTCCTCCGGACGAAGAACTGCGGCGATCAACAGGATGGCATCCGCGCCGATCGCTTTGGCTTCTGCAATCTGATATTCATCGATCGTGAAATCCTTGCGGAGGATAGGGCACGAATTATTTTGCCTCGCGCTGATCAGATCCTGATTGCTTCCGCCGAAAAACTTCTCATCAGTAAGAACAGAAAGCGCCGAAGCGCCTGCGTCCGCATAACCACGCGTGGTGCGCTCCACCGAAGCATGTGCGTTGATGATTCCCTTTGAAGGCGATCGCCGTTTAAATTCGGCAATGATTCCGGATTTGTCCTTCCTCCGGATAAATTCTTTTAAGGAAACCGTGGCGCGTTTGAAATAAGGTTGCTTTTCCAGATCCGTGATAGAGATGCGGGCCTTGCTTCCGGCCACTTCCGTTCGTTTGTGTGCGATGATCTGATCAAGGATATTCATAAAAGCCTTCTGGATCTAGTTCTGGTTTGCGATTAATTTTTTGAATGCTGTCAGCGCTTTTCCCGACTCGAGGGACTCGCGCGCCTGATCGACCGCACGAGTCAGTCCGCCCTTTTGATCAGCGGCGTATAATCCCATCGCCGCATTTGCTACGACAGCATCTTTCTGTTCTGGCGTTGACTTACCTTCAAGGACTGACATAAAGATCCGTGCGGATTCCTCGACGGTCAGTCCGCCGCGGATGTCCTCATACTTCAACACAGGAAGGCCCAGGTCAGCGGGAGACAGCATTTTCTCTCCTGCGTTGTCAAAGATCTTTAATGGTCCTGTCAATGATACTTCGTCAAAACCGTCGATGCTGTGCATGATCACAAAATCTTTAGTTGTGTTCTGGTACAGGTATGCGTATTGGCGCGCAAGCTCAAGGCTGAAGACACCAACAAGCTGGCGCGATGGGAACGCCGGATTGACCATGGGTCCAAGCATATTGAAAAAAGTTTTTACACCGAGGTCTTTCCGGATCGGCGCGACGTTTTTCATGGCGGGGTGAAAAAGCGGCGCATGGATAAAACAAATATTTGCCTTGTCGAGACTTTTCCTGAGGGCGTCGACATCATTTGTGAATCTGTAACCAAGGAACTCCATGACATTCGAAGAGCCACAAGCGGAAGAGACTCCATAGTTGCCGTGTTTGGCTACCGGCTGACCTGCGCCTGCGATGACAAATGATGAGAGCGTTGAGAGGTTGAAGGTATTTTTTCCATCCCCACCTGTACCGCAGACATCGATGACAGGCCTGTCGAACTCAACGCGCAGGCATTGTTCCAGCATGGCATCGCGAAATCCCTGAAGTTCGTCCACTGTGATACTTCGCATCATGTACACTGTCATGAATGCCGCCGTCTGGCTCGGGTTGATCTTGCCCGAGGTTAATTCGACGAGCACCTTTTTCGCCGTTTCCTTGGTCAGTGACCGGTGATCAATCAGTTCGTTTAAGATTGCCTTCATAATGATAGTCCGCTTTAAACATTTATATAAGAAAGTGATGCTGCGCGACCTAAGCCTGCTTCCCACCTTTTAACCAGTTCTCAATCATCTTTGGCCCTTCCGGCGTCATGATAGATTCAGGGTGGAACTGAACACCGTGCACGTCGTACTTCTTATGACGCAATCCCATCACAAGGTTATCTTCGTTGACGGCCGTGATCTGCAGGTCTCCATTGACGGTTTCGGGCACCACCGCCCACGAATGATAGTGTGTCGCCTGGAATTTCGGAGAAACCCCCCTGAATATATATTCATCCCCGTCTCTTACCTCTGTAAAGGAAGTAACGCCATGCAGAACCTTCGGAATGTTAAAAAGCCTGGCTCCGTAGACCTCGCCGATGCCCTGGAGGCCGAGACAAACGCCGAGGATACTTTTCGTCGGCCCATAGGTTTCGATCACCTGCTTCATGATGCCCGCTTCGTCGGGGATTCCGGGACCAGGGGACAATAATATCTTGTCGTATGCAGACACATCCGCAAGGGATATTTTGTCGTTTCTGTGAATATCGACCGCAAATCCCAATGCCCTGATGATATGCACAAGATTATACGTGAAAGAATCATAATTATCGAGTACGAGAATCTTCATTTCTGTTTTAGTTATCACTTCATCTTTTGCCGAATTCAATGCCGCCCGGCAGTTTGCGGCATCACATGGTTGACGGGTTATATTTTTTCCGCCATAAGTACCGCCTGTCGCAGCGCTGTCAGCTTGTTATTAACTTCCTGCAATTCACTCTCTGATTTTGACTTTGAAACAATCCCGGCGCCCGCCTGGCAGATCAGCTTGTTCTGATGGCTCAGGAAAGTCCGGATCATGATCGCGTGGTTAAACGATCCGTCGAAGCCGAGATATCCAATAGCCCCACCGTAAAATCCGCGGTTTACATTTTCATATTTGTTGATCAGTGTCATCGCCATGTGTTTCGGTGCGCCGGAAAGCGTGCCTGCCGGGAACGTGTCAGCCGCGATGCGCACAACGGAAGAGTCCTTCCTCACTTTGCCCGTGACCTTAGATACCAGGTGAATAACATGTGAGTAGTACTGGATCTCTTTAAAAACCTCAACGCTTACATTTTCGGCATTGCGGCTCATATCATTTCGCGCGAGGTCTACGAGCATGACATGCTCCGCATTCTCTTTTTCGTCGGCGGCGAGTCGTCCGGCGATCTCCGCATCCTCCTGGTCGTTACCTGATCTCCTGAAAGTACCGGCGATAGGATAGATGTGTGCTTTTCCCTTCTGGACCTGCAGTTGCGCTTCAGGCGATGATCCGAAAATTTTGAAATTGCCATAATCGAAATAAAAAAGATACGGCGAGGGATTGATGGAACGCAGCGCCCTGTAAACGTTGAACTCGTCACCCTTAAAACCGGTCGTGAACCTGCGGGACAATACGATCTGGAAAACGTCGCCGCGAAAACAGTGTTCTTTTCCCTTATCGACGATCTCAAGAAATTGTTTATCAGTAAAGTTTGAGGTTTCCGATTCCGTTCTGGTGAACTTGTAGGTCGCAAAGCGGTTGCTGAAAATAATCTGCTCGACTTTGTCCAGGTTGCCAGGTCCTGCGTCCTGAAGATGCGAATTCTCAAACAGTGTAAGTTCGTTGGAGAAGTGATCGACCACGATCACATAGCGGTAAAGCTTGTAGAGAATGTCAGGCATGGGGGTTTCCTGCCTGGGGATCTCGACATCTTCAAAATACCTTACCGCATCGTAGGCCATGTAGCCGAACAAACCGCAGTTGATGTATTTCGCGTGAGGATCTGCGACCTGGAATGAGCTTCTGAACTCGTCAAGCAGATCTACAGCTTCACCTTTTTTCGTCAGGGTATGCTGAGCCTTCTTTCCGTCCGGAAAAACCTCAGTCACCTCTTGCCCGTTCACCTCGAAGGATGCGATCGGATCACAACAAATAAAGGACAGGCTGTTTTCATGTCCATGGTAGTCAGAGCTCTCCAGCAAAAGGCTGCAAGCAAAAACATCCCGGAGCTTCAGATAGATGTTTACAGGCGTCAGGGTATCCGCGAGTAGTTTTTTTGAAGTCGTTCGTAGTGTATACATAGCGTTGCCAAATAGGGTTCAATTGATCTGCGGTCTTAAAAACAACGAGGCCCGCCCCGAGTGATCGGAGCGGGCCTCAGCAGATTCTTTATAGAAAAACTAAAGCACAGGTTCGCACCGATCGAATTTCGACTTATGCCACCACCATGCCTTGTTTGTCAATACTAACATTATTTCAAGCTTCACTTTTTTTTCTTAACCGTTCTTCTAGCCTTACCCTGAGTTTCCTCAGCGGCGGGCTCAGCGGTCTTTTTCGAGGCAGTCTGCTTTAATTTATTCTTTGCGGAACTCCTTTTCCGGGAATTGCCGTAAGAGCCAATAGCGATCTTTCCCTTTTTTGATTTTTTATCCCCTTTTCCCATGTTTCAAGAAACTTTTCGGGGCAATTATAAGCAAGGGAATAATGATTACCAAATTTATGGCAAGGCGGGGTATAAAATTCATGGAACAAAACGGAACAGGATACAATCTTTAGGCTCATTGTCCTGGTTGATAAAGCGAAACCATTTCGGCAGTCGGGCCTCCTCAACCATTCCGCATTTCTTCAAAACCTGGATGGAAGCAAAATTGTCGGCATCGACAAACGTTCCGATCCGGTACAAGTCGTTTCTTGAAGCAAGTACGGACAGAATGCGACTGCATGCCTCGGTTGTGTAACCATTTTTCCAGTGACTGGGACTGATAACATACCCCAGTTGTACTTTCCCGTCATCGTGGAGGAGACCGATGCTGCCGATCAGCACGTTATTTTTCAGGCGGATCGCATAAGAAAAATCGGTTCCATAGTTCCAGCTGTCGACCGCATAACGCAGGAACGAACGGGTTTCATCCACGGATTGATGCGTGGCCCAGGACAAATATCGGGTGGCTTCTGGCTTGCTGGCGTAGGCATAAAAAATTTCTTCTGCATCTTCGTATCTCAAACGGTGGAGGAATAGTCGCTCCGTTTCGATCCGTGAGGGCATGGACAGGCGTATCATGATCAAAATAAACACGTATGGGCAAAGACAGCAATATCGTACACCAATATTTTCGGAAAGAAATGGATGATCATACCCTCCTGGTGAAGGTAAATCCGCTGCAGTTTAAAGCGACAGAGATTACCCTGGTGCGAGACAGCGAGCCTGAATTGCGCG
>CBFGXV010000004.1:0-19420 GCA_965652755.1 uncultured Chryseosolibacter sp.
ACCGCCCGAAGGAGGATACGCTACCCACCCCCCGGCGCTCTGACGGAAGTAAAACAACGACGCCGATGTGCCACCCGCGGACGAGCCTGAAAATGGGCCTGTGATGGGAAATGATTCCTGCCATTCCGAGACAGTTACCGGATTCACTGGCGCCGACAAATACCACAACGCGTTTCCGCGCGCAGGAATGTGTTGCTGGACAATGACCTCGCCGTTGATCTTACCATTATTTTCTATCGGATAAATAACCGCTGTCTTCTCCGGGGAAGCGAGCAACACCACATTAGCTTCAGATGTCAGCGTACCATTCAGGATCTTTATTCCATCAATGATCTGCAGATTCGAACGGATGATCGCACCTCCGGACCCTGAAAGGTCCGCCACGAGACGGTTAATGCGATGATGCGCGGGATCAAAATAGAGATATGAAGCTTCGGCGGCGGAAGATGCCATGGAAATATTTCCATCATTGATGGCAATGCTTCCGGTCTGCTGCGCGGGATTGACCGCCGCCGCATCTTTAAGAATAAGATGGTGGTTGTTGATGTTCAGCACCGATCCGTCGGCTAGAAGAAGTCCGCCGCCGTTCAATGAGCCGAGATTTATTTTCACGGGTGTTCCCGCGGCATTAACCACGTTCACAGTTTGGCCCGGCTGTGTTGTAATCCTGTAGAGATCAAGATCGCTGCCTGTAGTGATGGTCTGCCCTGCAGTACCATGCAACGCCAGGTCTATACTATTGTCTGCCGCGGTTGCGGGACGGGCACCCTGCAATGTAAGGTTACCCCAGAGGCGAACATGTGAGGCGTTGTGCGGAGACCCTTTGAGTGCATTTCCCTCGGTGACCGTGAGACTTCCCAACACGGTTATGGTATCTGCGTCAAAAGTCTTGACACCTGTGCCCGACAAAATGATATTTCCGTAAGTGTTGCTTCTGATAGTCGGATACGAGATGAAATTGACTGTGGACTGGGGTGACAGTTTCGCCAGGTTCGGACCGGTTGCATGGTTCAGATTGAGCACAGCATCCCCTTCCAGTTCAACGTTAGCGACAAACGCATGGTCAGCCGTGAGTGTAACTCCCGCTGGCACTATTACGCGTGACGAGGCTCCGCCAACTGTCCATGGACCACCCAAAGTGGTAGACGTGCGGTTGGCGAGCATGAAGTACTGACCGTTGTCCGAAAAGTTTTGCGGTGATTCCCCTGTACCGTCCGCGTTCCTTTTCCAGGTCGTCAGCTCATTTAAATTTCCCGAGGCCAGCGAGTAAAACACCCCCGAGGTGTTATTGGTCCCGGTTGCGAGCTGCGCCGAAGCCTCTGAGCGGTTCCCGCTCGCATCGACAGCTTTCACTGTGAATGAATACTGGGTATTGGGAGACAGGTCGCTTGCCGTAAATGCATTGATGGTCGATGTGCCGATCAGCTGCGTTCCCGAGAATATCTCATACCCCGTCACGCCCACATTGTCAGTCGACGCCTGCCATGAGAAGGCCAGGTTCGTGAGTGTCTGGCTGATCACAGTGAGGCCTTGCGGCACTGAAGGCGGAACATTGTCAGGCAGGGCGGAAGCGGAAGCGACGTTCGAAAACCCGGAAGCTCCGCCGTTAGTAATTGTCTTAACCTTGTAGTAGTAAAGCTGGCCGGGGATGAGGGCGATCGTGTCGATGGCGGAAGTGCCTTCAGCGTGCGCCACAATCTCAAACGGACCGGTCTCCGCCGTTGCGCGATATACCTCGAAGTTGGTCGTCGCGTCGTCCGTGAACTGCCACGCAACATCGATCCTTTGCATGCCTGTACCTGTTGCAGTGGCGTCGGAAGGTGCGGCAGGGGGTGCCGCCGGGATATAGGTTCCGCTCCTCAGGGCGGCATCCGGTATAGCGACGTAATTGACCCCATCGCCGACTCCTGGTCCCTTATAGCGCACAACCAGCGTGTGACCCCCCGTGTCGTCGAAATACTGGACTTCAATTGCGTGTGGCCCTGCCGTTAGATAGACTGGCTCGCTTGCAACCGTCTTGTTGCCGTGAATACCGTCGTTGTTGATCAGTACATTGCCGTCGAGAATAAGCCGGCTGCCGTCACTTGAAGTGACGTTAAAGTAATAAGTCCCTTCCGTTTCAATGTTGAGATAACCTGTAAACTGAAAATTGAAGTAATCGTCCTGCGTGCGGGGCTGCAGTGTAAAGTTTGCGACCGCTCCGGTGAACTCCGGGCTCTTGAAGGTTGCAACCATCGCTGAATCATCGAGACTTTTCCACGCTCCGGTGCTGTGCTTATAAAGAAGTCCCGACAGGTAAGTGGTTGCAATAACCTGGTTCGACGGTTGGGAGAAATGGTTTCCAAAATCAACAGCCTTTACACTCACTGCATACACAGTGTTCTGAGTCAGTCCGCTGATCGTGAAGGCGGTTACCTTACCACCCGCGCTGATTGAATCATTGTTGTAATAAATCCAATAGTCTCTGACGCTGCTTTCATCTTTTGCCGCGTCCCATGCCAACGAGATCGAGTTCAGCGTATTTCCGACGACCCTCAGGTTCTGAGGCGGCGGAGGTGTTTTCGTATCCCCAAGTGTTTTGAATGTGTAATTGACAGCCAGGTCATCGGACGGAACATAATTCGACCGCCCATTATTGTTGACAGCGCGCAGTTTGTACTCATAGGTTGTGCCGGGGTCGAGATTCGTGTCGTGATAGGATACCGCGTCTTCCGCCGTCCGGACAACAAACTTAAACTCAGGCGCGCCTGCAGTGCGTCGCCATATTTCATAACCAGTTTCGAGTCCCGACACATCTTTCCAGCTGAGAAAGATGCTGGAGGCAGCCACAGTCCCCTTGAAGCCAATTGCGTCGGCCGCGATCGTAATATTTTTCGGCGAAGTGTCGTTGAAGAAGAGATTGATTGGTTCTGATGGCGGACTCGGACAGTTGTTACTTTGCGTCACGAGGGTATATGTGCCGTTGCCACTGCTGAACGGATTGACGAAAGTTGCCACACGCAAGGTGTCTTCGATATCTGTTCCGGGAAAATTGATCTGTGTCCCGTTCTTGTACCAGATATACAATTCCGCCGGATCGACAGACCTGAGCTTTACTGTATTGTTCGCATCGGTGCTTGTCAGGCCGGGGCCGCGCAGGTGCGCGGTGCCGATAACATCCACAGCGGGCTGCACAGGATTCTTTTCGCTTACAACGATCGGGTCAGACCAACGCTCCCAGTCACTTTCTGTTGGATTGGGTTTCCTGCTAAACCTGCCGCGATACGTGCCTGGCGTATCCGCAGTGTACTCTGCCGCGGTCGCCCCGGCAATTATCTGCCCGTCGCGCTGCCATTGATAGGCAAAAAAACCTTTTGAGAATCCCATCTTCACGCCCGCCTGCGTGGTATTGCAGATGGTAGGGCTTCCATAATATATGTGTGGATTGTATTTTCTTTTTTCGAGGATCCATGAGAAAAAGTCGCGCTCGCCATAAGCGGTGTTCCAGGTTCCGTGCCCGAGGTGTGGATAAAGGTAATAGCGCACATTTGCTCCGGCGCTGCGGAAACTGCGAACGTAATGGTAGGTTCGCGACGGCGTCGGATTGTTGTCCTGTCCGCCTTGAAAGATCCAGAGCGGAAGCTTGGCCACTTCCGCTACCATCCCCTGGCTGATAATTCCTCCGTCATTCACCGCCGACATCGGCAATGCGGCTGCAAACAACCAGGGCGCTCTTTTCAAAGCCTGATAGACACCACCCCCCCCGTTGGAAAGTCCATGGATGTACACGCGGCTTTCGTCGATGTTGTATTTCTTTATGATGAGCCGCAGGATCCTGATCGCGTCCTCCACCGTAGAGGTCGGACCCCATCCGTTGAGGCTCTGGGGAAACAGTACAAATCCCGGAAACGCGCGCGAAGCGAGTCCGGGATCGTTCGGCAGTTTTGTTCCCGCAAGGTTTACTGCCGTAAGATGCTGCGCCCCTCCGTGCAGCAAATTGCGATCATTATTTAAAAGCTTGTGAAACTGATCCGTTGGCGCCGGCGGATTGTTTGTCACCGGGTTGTAGCTCGCTGATGCCCAATGGCAGCGCTCGTCGATCCAGCAATTGGCGGCTTCTCCCCCGCCGTGAAACATGATGATGATGGGATATCCCGGCGAATAGCTTGGGTTGTAATTTTTAGGAGGCAGAAGCCTGTAATTCATGACAAAATTATCGGCGGATCCGTTTTTCTCCCTGAGGTGACCCTGGCCATAGGGGGCGGTGTTCCAGGTTGTCATCGTTTGGTACGTGTTGGTCTTCACGCCGGGCGCGCTCTCGCGATAGCTGAAAGTCTCACCTTCCCTGAGATAGTAATACCGGGTGGCAGATTTTGCAAGACGCAGATCGAGGGTGCCATACGGCATGCCCTGACTATATATATAAGAAGTATCTACCTGCGAAAATGCGCACAGAGTGGTACCAAGGTACAGTACCCACAGACCAACAATTTTTCCCATTACTGTAACCTACGTGTTAGCGTTCGCGACCACAGTAAAAATATTGTTCCTCAACCGGCCCTATTTTTTGCCTGGGAGGCGTCAGGTTTTGATTTTAACCGACAGCAGGACTTATAGCCGCTTCAGATTTTTTGTAACACGTCTGAAAAAATCTTTTGACAGTGGAAAGACAGTCGCCCTATCCCAATCACATATGGGGTCCGATTACTCAAAACTGGAACCCCAGCCGGATATATCCCAAAGTGCCCTCGGAAGAGCGCGCGGCTTCAACTGACAGTACAGTAAAATTGAATGGAGTAAACCAGATCCCGCCGCCTGCGCCGCGGTGCCACGCATCTGAATTTCCGTCAGGGGAAGTTGGATCAAGACCATTTTCGTTCTTATACCATACTCTTCCCACGTCATAAAATGCAAGAACACCGAAGGAGGCCGGAAAGAGGTAAGATCGAAACTCCAATAAGCGCAGACGCGCCTCAATATTGCTATACAGTTTGCTGTCCCCGTAAAACCGTGTCTTACGATAGCCCCGTAATGCCGACTTGCCATCCAGTACCTGAGCCTGATAGAAAGGATATTTTCCCTCGTTGATGCCTGCGCCGACCCGCGCTGCAAACACAAGCCGCGCTCTTGGCCGGAACGAATGATATAAAGCAAGTGATGCGTTGTAGGATGAAAAATTGTAGTTATCCCGAGTGAGACCCGCGAGATTGCGCCCTGTCAGACTCCATAATACACCGCGCCGGGGAAACAGCGTATTGTCGCGAACACCGCCGTCCATTTGCCAGGTAATACCGGCGAAGGGGGTGTTTTCGTAAAATTCATCCGCTGAGATCGTCTCTGCGTAGTCGTGTACAAACCTCGTCTCACCGGCATCGCGCTCCTCCATTTCAACACGCTGATATATTGGCCCTATGTGTAATGTTCCTACATTTCCCATCAGCCGCGAAACAGATGCAGACAAAACAAGTTCTTCAAAACGGTAGCGATAATATTGGATGGCGTCGTCGACCTCTATCGCCGGGTCTTCATCGATCTCTTTATCAAATACGGATTCGTTGCCCATTCCGAAAAAGTTGTTGACGTAATTGGGCGACTTCAGATCCGCATCGAGTTCAAGATTCCACTTTCCGGCAAAATCGACAAACTTTCCCTGGTAGCGGAAGTTATACGACTGGGTCGCCGGAGCCACTGTTGCAAGGAAAAGGTGACGTTGCCCATAAGGCAATTTCCGAAATCCTTGCTTTAAAAATAAAAAGCCGCCGCCGACAAACAGACGGTCATCCGGATTGTACTGGCCCCAGACCAGTGGAGCAAGCCGGTCGTATTCGAAAGAAGTGCGGTTGTATTCATTTACTGTTGCGTCCTTTGATGTGAGGTCGCGCACCTCACCTGCGGACGTGTATTTCCCCTGGCCTGTCTGATCATAAAAAAGCGTTTGTTTACGCAATCCCCCAGCGCGTGATGAATCTGTTAACACATCATCGCCTTCGCCGCCGATGACACGAATCCTCACCGATTCCTTTGAATCACCTGCGATTTCAAATACATCATCGCTGCCGAGACCGTACAGCCTGATCTCACGGGTTTCCCGGTTCGTGAAAACACGGTCGTAAAGTTTTCTTTCGCGCACGCCTTTCTTCGAGATCTTGAAAACCTCCACATGGACGTCGCCATCGGATAGCCGGTCGACCTGAAATGCTTCAGACTTATCCGAGCCGGTCACCTCCACTTCCCTCGCGAGGAACTCATAATGTGATATCGCCTCAGACACGATGTTGTCGCGTCGCGCTTTTATTTTTTCGATGATCTCCGGCCCATCGAGATCGTAAATTTCTTTTGGCCACTGCTGCAAGGCGTCAGCGATGATCTCATCGGTGAGGTCTTTTTTCAGCGTTTCGGCCGCATCGATCCAATCTTGCTTTGACAACCGCGTAAGGAATGTGCGGTCGAAGTGGCGCGCGTTGAAGGATAATCCGGAAGGCCAATTGATGTCGCGATCAAACCCCTCGAATTTCGGCAAGGCCCATCGCCGGCTCCATATCTTCGCAAGCCATCCTTCGTTGACAAAAAATGTCTGATCGCGGTCCCGCGGGATTGGTCTGTACAGCTCGTCTTTCTTTACATCGATCGTTGCCCATCGCCACTGGTCATCATGCCGATCCCAGTCACCGATGATCAGATCGAATAACCTGTTGCGCAGAACGAACCGCTCATCCACCATGTCGTCGTTGTCCTTTGCAAGCTTCTCAAGGACTTTGCGGGTGCTGAGAATGTTTTCAGAATTGCCAAAGTGATCCGCATGCGACCAATCCTCGTCAGGGCGCTCCTCAAAAAGGGCGAGTGTGTTCGCGAAAGTACTTCGGTATTCGCCGAGGGCCGGATCGTCCGGAATGTATACGAGACGTGGGTTTGTGTGATACAAGCCGATCTTTTCCGCCATTGGTGCAACAACAAGCGCCGCATAGGGATGAGCAGCAGAGATCTGATCCTGAACGAGATCCTGTGCAAAAGTTTCGCGCAATGCCTCGGGGATCGCGGCAGCTGGATATTTTTCAACCGATCTGAGCACATATTCCCGACCGGAAGAATCGGCAAGGCGAAGGGAGAGCGTTTGTTGCCCTCCACCCTTTTGCAGCGCTTTCAATCCCCCCAACTCAGTTTCAATATCAAAAACAGGAACATCTATTTCCTGCGCCCAGGCATCGCGGTAATTTTCTCCTAGAAGTTTTTGTTTAAGACTGCCGGCAGCGTATTGATCACTCGCTTTTATCCGAACGCTTCTTCCGCGAAAATCAATATCCGCCGTCGTCTCGCGGTTCACGCGCGGACGCGGTGCGATCGATCTGGTATAAACAACGTGTCCTTCCGGGTATTGCTCATCCACCTGAAAAAAATTCAGGGTCACGGAACCATCGGTTGCGATGGAAAGCCGGGCAAAACCTTTTATGTCTTTCGCGAAAACCGCATAATCTTTTTCTTTCACGTATTCCGTCTTGGCTCCTGATCCACTTACAATAAAGTGCGTGCTGTCCTTTAAAATATATTGCAGGGCGTGCTCGTGTCCGGCGACATAGACCGAGCCGGGATACTGGCGCATGATGTTCATGAGGGCCTCGGCGAATTCTTTGTTCAGAGGATGGGCGGTATCCTGAATGTGGCCGAACCATTTTCTGTAAAGCGGATAGAATGATCCAATCCCGGGCAACGGAATGTACAGGTGCTGCGCGAATTCTTCGAGGGGAAAGATATGGGCTTTCCATGTAAAGACCCCGCCGTGTTCACCGTAGGTGACAAGTGGATGATGGGCAGCCATGATGATGCGTTTGCCGGGATTGGTTTTGAAAACATCTTCAACCAACGTGAGCACTTCCGCAGTAGTCGTCGCGTTGCAAAGGTCAGCATCGCTTGGTTTGTCCCATTGATGAATGAACCATTGCGTGTCCAGGATCAGCAGGATCGTGTTATCATTCAGGTTGATCGTAACAGGGCCCGGACACCCATCGCGTGGCAGCATTTTGATGCGATGATCTTTAAGAGAATCGAGCCATTGCTGTTGGTTGAGCAGATATTCCCGGCCTTTTTTACCCCAGTGCTGCCAATCATGATTCCCGGGAATGAAGATGCCTCTCGTATTCTCACCCTGGATAAATCCAGCCTGGGTCTTCAGCGACGATTGTGCCAGATTGTAATTTACCGAATGCTCCTCCGGAAGGCCCGCAGGGTAGATATTGTCTCCCAGAAACAACACCATCGACGCCCCTGGCGACTGTCTGATCTCGCGGGTGAGTACTTTACCGAGGGGACTATCCTTCACATAGGGTTCGCCAGCATCGCCGACGAGAAACAAGGTTGAAACTGTCGTGGTGTCCCCTGACTGCGAAAGCCCAACGCGGCTCAATAAACAAAGGGCCAGAATGAAGATTCTTCTTAACATCTTGTCGTGGGGCCTAAGATAAAAGGAACATTTCAGTTATACGATGATTGCCCGGAAATGGCTGCGAACCGGTGATTTTTACCGCGGCTTTATTTCCTTTATCTTTAGTCTTCTTTATGGAATCGGAACTCATCAACAAAGCCCGCACTTTTGCCGAAAATGTTTTCAGGGACAGAACGTTCGAAAACCGGCCTTTTCATAATCTTGCCCACACCAGGGATGTTGTCTCCGCAGTCGAAGAAATAGGCTCCCACATCGAGTTGACGGATGACGAGATGGAATCGGCCCTCATCGCTGCATGGCTGCACGATACGGGCTATCTCGAGGGCGAAGGAAACCACGAAGCAAAGGCATCTGAAAAGGCCCGCGAGTTGATGGCGATGTGGGGGGCATCCAAAAAGAAAATCACGGAAGTGGCTGATGCGATCCTTGCCACAAAGATACCGCAGCAACCTAAATCGCTCGTGTCGCAGGTTGTTTGTGATGCGGACCTTTACCACCTTTCAACGGAAGCGTGTGTCGACAAGTCATTAAAGCTGCGCAAGGAATGGGAGACGCAGGGAAAAAGTTCCATGACGGATATGGAATGGTTGAAAAAAAATCTGGAATTTCTGGAAGCTCACCGTTACCACACGCCTTACGGACAAACGATCCTGCAGGCAGGAAAAAAAAGAAACATCAAGCACTTCCGGAAACAGATCACACCGAAGATCAGCGAAAAGGATTACCATAAACTGGAGGACACGCTTGTCAAGCTGCGTTCAAAACTCGAGAAGGAAAGACTGCTGAAGCCGGACCGGGGTATTGAAACGATGTTCCGCACGACTTCCGGAAATCATATCATGCTGAGCCAGATGGCCGACAACAAGGCGAATATTCTTATAACCATTAATTCAATCATTCTTTCAGTGGTCGTCTCTGTACTTGTCCGCAAACTCGAGGAAGACCCACGCCTGGTTGTGCCGACCATCCTGCTTGTATCCGTTTGCCTTACCACCATTGTGTTCGCCATTCTCGCGACAAGACCAAACGTTTCAGCGGGGATGTTCACGCGTGAGGACATCAAGAATAAGCGCACAAACCTGCTCTTCTTTGGAAACTTTCACGGCATGAGCGTGGAGGACTACGAATGGAGTATGAAGCAGATGATGAAGGACGCGGATTATCTTTACGGCAGCCTCATCAAAGACATCTATTACCTGGGGAAGGTGTTGGGCAAGAAATACAAGTTTCTCAGGATCGCCTACAACATTTTTATGTTTGGCTTTGTGATCGCTATTCTTTCATTCGTCCTGGTCATGATGGCTCCGCGCGTTTAGGTATGCGCCTTCGCGCGATAGCAGATGTAAATCACAGCCAGCTGAAGAATCAAAAATGACAGTACAATGAGGGTTTCCATTTTCTCCAGGGGTTATTACAGTTATAAGGTAAGGATACCCACCTAGAAATCTAGTAATCAGTCGATTATAGGTCCAAAACCACGCCGGTAAGACATTAATGGCTTTAAACTGCCGGTTCCTTCCGGTGAAGAAACATTGGGAAATCTTCCTGTGAGGGGGATTTTAGAGGGTCGTTGACAACTTGCAGATCAGGTCGTCGGTTTGAGGATGTTCTTCCGCGGGCGCGAGTTCCCTGTACTTCTTCAGAAACAGGACGGCCTCGCGATATTCCTTTATCACCGCGTGAGTTAGCCCCAGATTAAAATAGCTGTTAGGAAATTCAGGCTCGAGTTCAATGGAAATGGAATAGTGAACTTTTGCCAGCGCGTGGTTTCCAACTTCGGCGTAAAGATTCGCCAGATTGTAGTGAGCTTCGTAGTGGCGGGGATTTTCTTTGAGACAAAGGGTGAAGCAATCTATCGCTTTCGGGTAATTGCCTTCCTGGGATTCGATGATTCCGAGGTTGCAGTATGCATCGGCGACACAATCCAGTTTTTCAATCGCATTTTGATAATATTGACGCGCTTTTTTGGAGTCACCGCTTTCATCGAGCAGCAGGGCCTCTTCAAAAACTGAAAGTTGGTTGAGCTTGACAATTTTTCCGCCGGTGAAAAGGTTGAGCTGACCCGCTTTTCCTCCTTCCTTTCCCTTCTTCTTCTGAGCGCGCTGCAATCCGAATTTCTCCGGCGCCGGATTGAGCGGAAACTGAATGATTTTGGCCATTAATACAAAATTAACGTTTCTTCAGTAGATCCTAAACGCAATGGCGATGAATCGGCGAAAAAGTTCTTTACGTTAGCCGTGAGACGTGAGTCGTGAGTGGTCAGTCGTGAGTCGTCAATCGTCAGGGGTCATTCGGGAGGACGGGCAATCTTGTCGGTTCATGACCATCCACAGATGCTGCGCATCCATGAATCTAAGCGATTAGAATCGACTGATAAACCTTCGGGTAGCACGCCCGATTCACGATTCATGACTGACGATTCACGATTTCAAGCCGCACAGCAATTCACCATTCACCTCTCACAACTCACCACTCACGTCTCACACTCGCCACCTCAGCTCGCCTTGCGGCGTGACGTTTTCTTCTGTTCCTTCTCGGCCTTTTCCTTCTTGGCTGTTTCGCCTTTGGCTTTTTCCATCGGCTTTTTCTTCGCGGCGTCGATGCTCGCCTTGAGCGCCGTCATGATATCCACGACTTCCGGTGCTTCTTCCGCCACCATAACAACTTCTCTTCCAGCTACCTTTGCATCAATGATCTCTTTCAACGCTTCATTGTAATGATCCTTCATTTCGATGTCGGTAAATTTGACCGTCATGGAATCGACAAGGGTCTTCGCAAGCTTCAACTGGTCTTTATCTGCTTTCACCTGGGCTAGCATAGGCACCTCGTTGATATCACGCACTTCATGCGGATAGCGCAGCCGGTACATCACGATCCCCTTGTCATAAGGCGCGAGCAACAGGGGTATCTCGCGGTCGCGCAGAACAACTTTTCCTACGCCGAGCATGCTTGATTGCTTCAGCGTCTCGCTGAGCAGGCCATAGGTCTTTGCGGCTACGTCGCCGTCGGGTCCGATGTAATATGGCGCCTCAAAGAGCGTGGCGGGGACTTCCTCCGCGTTCACAAATCCCTGGATCTCAATAACTTTTTCGCTTTTCAATTTCACTTTCGCAAAATCGTCGTCTTCGATGATCACAAACTGACCGGGCTCATACTGATAACCCTTGACGATGTCATCGTTCTTCAGCGTCTTGCCTGTGACCTTGTCCTTTTTCTCATAGCCAACGGGATTGTGACCGTCCTTCGACAGCAGGTTAAAACTGATTGTCTCTGTTGAATCTATCGCGTTATAGATCCTGACGGGAATGGTTACAAGCGAAAATTGGATATGTCCTCTCCAAATAGCACGCATAAAAATCTTTGTTTAGATTAAAAAGTTAACCACATGGGCCTAATTTACTGAAAATTAGAACAAAGCAAAAAACAACAGCCGCTTTGTGGCTCTGCTGATATGTTTGATAAAATCTGATGCCCGGGATAATATCATCCCAGGTTGTCCGGTTTTACATCAGGCAAGGCGCGTTGCTATTTTATGGATTGCCGCGACGGACCAGGCAGTCTACTCCCCGCACGACAACATTCATCATTCACTGTGACTGCCTGGAGCTGCGCTATGGTTCAGGATTTGCTCTTACTGCAAGAAGCGATTGAAGTCCAGATATTCCAGGGCGGCCTGACAGTATTGCAAGCGCCAGTGTTAACTGACTTAATTTATTTCTAATTTTATACGTTATCGAAGTATATGCAAGCCAGACTGTATCTTCTTTGCGTCTTTTTATCGGGATGGTTCCTGGTCGCCGGCCAGGACAAGCCCAAGAAAGCCTTCCAGCTTTATGAGGAAGCCGAGGCGGCTTACAACGATGACAAATACGCACAGGCTCTCGGCATCCTCGATGAGTGCCTGAGGCACTATCCCGGATATTTTGAAGCTTACGCCCTTCGCGGATCTGTAAAAGAGATCCTTAAGGACAACGATGGCGCTTTGACGGATTACAGCATCTACCTTGAAAAATTTCCTGAACATCTGCCAGTGCTGATGAGCCGCGCGATATTGAGATACAAGATCGGGTTTTACGATCTCGCCAAAGAAGACTTTTTCAGACTTCTATCCATGAATCCGTCTGAAACGAATACTGTTTTTTACAGGCAGAATATGACTGTGGGCGATCGCAGTCCGGTGATGACACCCGAGAGCGGACACAAATCCTACATTTACAATTACCTCGGCCTCGTCGAAGCGAAGCTGAAGGATCATCGTACCGCTGTCGCGTATTACGACACAGCGCTGCATAACAACCCGAACGAGCCGGATTATTATGTGAACAGAGGTTTGTCGAAAGAGGCCCTGAATGACTCCACCGCCGCCGCGGATTATGAGAGCGCCCTGAAACTGAATTACCGGCATACGCTGGCGCGACACAATCTCCAGGCGCTGAAAGCCAGGCAGGGAGAATCTGTCACTTTCGAAGACAGGCTGACGCAAACGATCAATGAAGACTCCACGATGCTCTACCCCTATCTTGAGCGAGCCCTACAGCGGTTTGAAGGTGGTTATTACAAGGGGGCTGTTGAAGATTATACGATGGCCCTTGAGATCGATCCTTCCGACGCAGAGATCTGGCTGGGTCGCGGATTGGCGCGCGAGCGTTTGAAAGACTATGACGGGGCGTTCTCCGATTACACGAAAGCGATAGACATCAGGGAAGATTTCTTCAAAGCATGGATCAACAGGGGAAATGTTCTGTTCAAGCTCGAGCGGTACAACGATGCTATCGAAGATTTCAATGCGGCGCTCATTTACCAGGCTAACTATGCTCCTGCCATCTACAACCGCGCGATGGCCAAGATGAAAATGAAAAACAAGCAAGGTGCCTGCGAAGATCTCAAACTCGCCGAAGGGTTGGGCATGGAGATCGAATCGAAGGTCAGGTCGAAGGCTTGCCAGTGACATTCGGTGTAACACGCCGGTTCACAGCCGATAAATCAGAAGCGCAACAAATCTCAAAAACCGGCTTATATTGCTTTCCACGGATTGGACGTATAACCAGTTCGTGCGATCGATCCAAACCAAAACCCATACCATGAAAATGATAATGGCCCTTTCTTTCTCTGTGCTCGTATTCAGGAGTTGCACAAAACAATCAACAGATCAGGCAGCTGAAGCACAAAAACTCATGCAGCTGTCAAGGGAATGGGCAAAGGATGCGTCGACGAATGACGTTGAAAAAGTTCTCAGTTACTGGACGCAGGATGCTGTTATAATGTCGCCTGGCCAGCCCGCGCTGAGAGGAGGCGAGGCGATCGGGCAGATGCTCGGGGAAACATCGAAAATTCCCGGCTTCGCCATAAACTGGGAACCAATCGAGGCCTTCGTTTCACAAAGCGGTGACCTGGGGTATGTTATCGCAAAGACGGCGATCACCATGCCGGATTCATCCGGAAATACGACGACAAGTTTCAACAATGCGGTGGAAATCTGGAAGAGACAGACAGACGGATCATGGAAAAATGTTGTCGATATCTCTACGCCGGATCCCACGTTAACATCAATCAAATAGACAGACGCGCCGGTATGGTGTCCGCGCCGCAGTGGATATCGCTTTATCGTATTTGACTTTTCACTTCGGCGGGAGAATCTGCATTCCTGGCAGGACACACGATCACTTCTTCCTCCACTTCAATTCATCCTCGTACGCGGTCTGAAGGGCGTCTGTCATCAGATCTTTCGGGACCTTGTTCAACAGAAAAGTGGTCCATCCCTGTAATCCCCATTTGTTCGGAACGGCGAAGACAGCTTCTTTGCCGAAGTTACAGAACACAGATTGATCCACCGGTGTCAGCTTGAGATTGACCGATCCGTTTTCTTCGTGCAGCGTGGCGAAGATCCTTTTCCCTATTATCTTAAAAGCCGCGCGATCGAAGTGCGGATTTTCTTCCGTGCCAGGCAATGCCAGAACCATAACTCTGAATTGTCGCGCCGTCATGGGAGAAAAGGGGTATAGGGGTATAGGGGTATAGGGGAATACCCCTATACCTTTATCCCTTTATCTGCATCACCCCTTATCTCCTGTATCTCCTGTATCTCCCTTACACCCTTATCTCCCCTCTCTCCCCTATTCCCCTTATACCTCTATCCCCCCTTATACCTCTATCCCCCTATACCCCTATCCCCACTAAACCCTACTTATATCAACACGCAGCTTCATAAACACCGGCTCGCGGAACATTTTATCAGGAGTAAGTTTCGAGTAGGAGACTTCGCAGACGATACGGGGTTCAATCCATACACTGATCTTCGGGTCGAACAGTGTCCCGATAACATCGGGCTTTTTGATCTCTCCGACCTGTTTGATAACCTTGACGATATCTTTCAACGTAGAATCGTCGAAGCCCGTGCCGACCTTTCCTCGGTAATGCAATTCGTTATCAACTTTTTCGGCGATATGCAGCGCTCCGAACGTTACTCCCCTGTCTCCCTTTCCCTTTGTGTATCCGATGATGAATACCTCACATGATTGTCGGATCTTGATCTTGAACCAGCAATCGCTTCGCTTGCCCGGAAGGTATTTACTATCGCGTTTCTTTGCCATGATACCCTCGAGTCCGTGCTGGCGCGCGGCGTCAAGCAGCGCTTCGCCATCTTCAACCGATTCGCTGACGCGGTAGGCTGTGTCTGCGCGGACGGCATCCTTCAGCCATTCTTTTCGTTTGGTCAAGGGCTCGTTGACGAGCGATCTTCCATCGAGATAAAGACAATCAAATATGTAACAGTAACACGGTGTTGTCTTTGTGAGCTTTTGAATGTTGCTATCGCCGGAGGCCATGAGGCGATTGATCACCTTCTTAAAGACGGGCTTACCGGAGGCATCCAGGGAAACGATCTCGGCGTCGAACACGCCGTTCGTGGCCCTGAAGGCTTTCTCTCCATCTAGCAGCTCCGGAAATTTCGACGTTACATCATTCTGGTTCCTTGTGTGCAATGTGACCTTGCCTTCGTCAAAGGATATCAGCGCTCGAATGCCATCCCATTTGATCTCGAACAGAAAATCATCACCCTGAGGAGGTTTCTCCCGGTTCTCAGAAAGCATTGGCTCGATGAACTGGTGAATGTAATCCAGTTGAGGCTCATCGACGCGCTCGAGTAAGTATTCACGTTCCTTCGTCTTGTGCATCCGGTATTCCCCGGTCATCTCCTTGCTGTTAAGCCGGAAATAGAAGCCGTCTTTTTTCTCTTTCGTGATCTGGTACTTTCCAAGGGCGTAGATCCACATTTCCCCCGCGCCGTACTGGCCTTTGGGAATGCGACCATCGAACTTCAGGTATTCCATGGGGTGGTCCTCCGTTTGTACTGCAAGGCGTTTAACGCCCGGCCTGGGCGGCAGTCCTTTCGGAACGGCCCACGACTTAAGTACTCCGTCCTGTTCGAGCCTCAGGTCGTAATGAAGATGCGAAGCATGGTGGCGGTGGACGACAAAATTGTTATTGCCTCCGGGCAGGATCTTGCCTGCGGGTTCGGGTGTCTTTTCGAAGTCGCGTTTTTGCTTGTAGCTCTCCAGTTGCTCGGGAGTCTTGTGCTTTTTGGAGGGCGGAAGTTTTTTCGATTTGCTTGTGGTCTTTCTGTGGGTATGCAGTTCGACGGCATATGCGCCCATCCCTTCCCATGCATCGCCGTCCTCCAATACTTTATCGACAGCGTTATGGATATTGAATTCGACCGGTTTCTTCACGCGGCCCAGCTCTTCCCATGTTAGCGGCATGGACACGGGTGCGCCTGTTCTACCCCTCAGGCTATACGGCGAAACGATACTCTGGCCTGTGCGGATACGATAGATATCGACAAGCACCCTGCCCTTCCGTGCTTCCTTCTTGATGTGCAGTGTGGTGTCGTTCGGAAAACGATCTACAAAGGGCCGTGCAATATCCTGGGCCGCCTCAAATACTTCCGAAAAATTTTGTTGCGCCGACAAGGGACAACAGATGTGAATTCCCTTTCCACCTGTGGTTTTAACAAACGTGGTGTATCCATAGCTTTCAACATGTTCTTTGAGGTCGAACGCCAGCGGAATGATGTTGGTGAATGTGTAACCCTCCGGCGGATCCAGGTCGAACACCATGTAATCCGGTTTGTCGAAATGCGGGCTGCGGCTGTGCAGCTGATGAAGTTCCAGTCCTGCGAGGTTGGCCAGCCAGGCGAGCAGTGCGGGTTCCGTGGCGATGATATAATCCTTTTCAATCGAACCCAGCGTTTCAAATTCAATCCAGTCCGGCGCCCACTCCGGCCTGTTCTTCTGATAAAAACTTTCTCCGTGGATTCCATCGGGAAAGCGGATCATGGTGAGCGCCCTCCCTTTGATGTGGTTTAGGATGGTCGGGGCGATCTTGAGATAATAGGCGATGACCTCGGCTTTAACAATGCCGTCTTCCGGGAACAACACCTTGTCGAGATTCGATAACTCAAGCTTCCGCTTGCCGACCTGCGTCCATTGCGTGTTCTTTTTGGCCATTGTTCAGAATTGCTCCTCAAATCTAAACGATTTCCAGGATGTAGCCATCACTTAACCGGATCCGGACACTACGGATAAGGGATCTCTTGCAAGAAGGACCATTAATGCATCACATCCGCCTTGCGTTTGTTGCTGAGGAAGATCATCCCGATGATGAAGCAGATCGCCGCCACCACGATGGGATAATAGAGGCCGGCATACGGATCCCCTTCCGGATTCGATTCGCTCTTGCTCGCAACATAAAGACTGGTCGCGATCAAGGGCGTTAATCCCCCGAATATGCCGTTGCCGATGTGATAAGGCAGCGACATCGATGTATAGCGGATACGTGTTGGAAAGAGTTCAACAAGAAACGCGGCAATCGGTCCGTAGACCATTGCAACAAAAACAACCTGGACGAAGACCAGGAAGATCATAATCCATAAGTTGCGATCGCTGAGTGTCTTTTCAACCTTTGTTACAACCATTGGCTCAGAGGCTGTAGTTGTTTCGGTGCGTGTTTCTATCAGGCTGTTCCCGTCCGCGAATATTTTCTCTGTGCGCGTCGTAACAACGGAATTACCTTCGGCGCTCGCCGACCTGGAAACGTTGAGCGTTTGTTCACTTGTTGCAGCACTGTCGCGCGTGTCAGCCAGCGCATACATTTGTTTATAGATCGGAATGTACAGAATGACTGCCAGCAACATACCGGCCATCATGATGTTCTTTCTGCCAATGCGATCGGAAAGGCCCCCGAAATAGATAAACAGCGGCGTGCCGAGCACCAGCGCCACCGCGATGATGGTCCACGTCTGGATCTGATTGACCTGCAGGGTCCCTTCAATAAAGTACATCGCATAAAACTGACCCGTATACCACACAACGCCCTGACCTGCAGTCGCCCCGAACAGCGCGAGCAACACAAGCTTCAGATTTTCTTTATTTCCAAAACTCTCTTTCAGCGGGTTTTTGGACAACTTGCCTTCTGACTTGATCTTTGCAAACAAGGGCGACTCCGACATTTTCAGACGGATGTAAATTGAAACACCCACGAGTAAGGCCGAAAGCAGGAAGGGAATCCTCCATCCCCAATCGTTGAACGCTTCGACTCCCATTCCATACCTGACTGCTACGATCACGCCGATGGCGACGAGAAGGCCGAGCGTTGCGGTAGTCTGGATAAAGCTAGTATAGAAGCCTCTGCGCGCCGCGGGTGCATGTTCCGCCACATACGTAGCAGCACCGCCGTATTCGCCGCCAAGGGCAAGACCTTGTAACAGGCGGAGGATCAGCACAAGGGCCGGGGCCAATAGCCCAAGCGTAGCATAGCCGGGAATAAGACCGATTACGAAGGTGGACCCACCCATGATGATCAGCGTAACGAGGAACGTATATTTCCGCCCGATCAGATCACCCAGGCGACCAAAGAAAACCGCTCCGAGCGGTCGGACAACAAATCCCGCTCCGAAAGTTGCGAGCGTTGCAAGCAAAGCTGCTGTCTCATTTCCCGGCGGAAAGAATTGCGCGGAATATATCGATGCCAGGATGCCGAAAATATAAAAGTCATACCATTCGATAAGCGTTCCGACCGACGAGGCGGTGATAACGCTCCATAATTTTCTTGTGTCCTGTGGGGTGACGACGGTTGTTTCTTCCATGAGGTCTGGTAAAAGTCGAAGAAATATAAGTAGAAATCGTTGAGGTGCAAATACTTTTGATGTGATGGAGTTCGTGCGTCGTTTGCTATCTCGCCTTGATGCAGGGTGGAAGATCCGCGTTTCAGAAATAGATCTCCTGGGCGAGGCGGAAGGTGTTCGCGTGGGCCTCAATGATGTCCATGAACTTCTCGGAGTATCCGCCGCCCATGCTGGCAACAATCGGCACACGATTTTGATGAGCGGTCTGCAAAACAATACGATCGCGAGCCTTACATCCCTCCCGGCTTATTCGCAGCTTGCCGAGCTTGTCCGTGGCGAGGATGTCAACCCCCGACTGGTAGAACATGAAACGGGGTTGTACTTCATCCATGAGTTTTTGCAATGTATTTTCCAGTGTGCTCAGATAGAATTTATCGTCCGTGCCATCGGGCAGTGGGATGTCGAGATCAGACTGTTGTTTCTGCGCCGGGTAATTGTTCGCACCGTGCATGCTGAATGTAAAGACTCTTTTCTCGTCCCGGAAGATCCGGGCCGTTCCATCGCCCTGATGAACGTCGAGGTCTATGATCAGAATGGTTCCCGCAGGATCCGCCTGCAGAAGAACATTGGCGGCGATAGCCATATCGTTGAGCAGACAAAAACCTGCGCCGTGGTCCGTGAACGCGTGGTGGGTGCCTCCGGCGATATTCATCGCGATGCCATACCGGGTGGCATACCTTGTACACTCAATCGTCCCGTTAACGATCAGCAATTCGCGGTCCACTACCCGTTTGTCAAGGGGGAAACCCGTCCGCCGGATCTCCTTCGGCGAAAGAGTGAGTTCAACAAGCCTACGGAAATAATCGGGATCGTGGGTGAGCAAT
>CBFGXV010000005.1:0-16959 GCA_965652755.1 uncultured Chryseosolibacter sp.
TGCCGTGATCAATAGCCATTGCCTTCGTGAACCCAATGATCGCCGCTTTTGTCGCACAGTAACCCGCACAGCCCGGCTCAACAAAAAAAACCGTTCACCGATGACATGTTGACAATGTTTCCGCGGCTTTTGCGCAGATGCGGCAGAAAGTACTTGGAGCATAGAAAAACACCGCCGAGGTTCACCGATACTTGTTGCGTCCACTCTTCGAACGATGTGTCTTCGACGGATTTGTTCACCTGGATTGCAGCGTTATTGACGAGTGCATCAGCGCGTCCGAAATTCGCGATGGTAAATTCCACCAGTTGCATGACGGAGTCTGGTTTCGAAACATCAGCCTTGCAGGCAATCGCCTGAGCTCCGGAAGAACGGATGCGTTGAGCGGTGTCCTCAGCGCTTTTCAAAACCAGGTCAGCAACTACTACCGCTGCGCCTTCCCTGGCAAATTCAAATGAACAGGATCGTCCGATACCGGATCCCCCGCCCGTAATAACAACAACTTTGTTTTGTAATCTCATACTAACATCCTGACGATTATTTCTTGTGTCGATCATCTCGCGCAACAAAAATAAGCCTTAGTATACAGAATAATCGTTTATATGTAAACTTTCTTGTTGACGATAGTCTGCTAAATGAAACAAATCCTCCGGTAGTTCAAGCCGAAAGTCGCGCGCCGATTAGCTTGCGGCCGGATTCATCACGACCTTTTCTTTTTCTTCGACAACCATCCCCCTCCTAAACACCCTGGTCAGAGTTATATCCATCGCGCTGGAGATAGTCGTGTCAGCACGGTATTGAATCTTGTCATTAATTACTCCGAAATACCCGAAGATGAGTCCCTGGACGATAAACATGACACCAAAAACTTCGGCCAAAGCATTGATTTGCGAGAGAAATACATGAGGAGGTAGATCAATCCCATTCAGATCCACACGATCGTGAGCACCCGATTGATAATGCTGTCTCTCTTCGGGTAATTGACAAAGAGAACGTATAATGCGATGATGGCGAAGACATAGAAAACGAGTTGCATCGGCCATACATCCGAATTATACCGGCCAAAAACATCCAGAAACTGCTTGGTTGAAAATGGAATTTTCATCTTTTTGTCAGCACTCAATGTTATCAATCATATCCGCAACATAAATGACAAAAGTCAGGGCAGGTTATGATGTTGGCCCTTCCGGCACGAACCGCGTTGCCTGACATTGTCATGGTTCTGTTAACTTAGCGTATGGTATACCACACGCGTTTACCAGTATTTACCGCATTATAAAAATGGCTGCAGCGCTAACCCACGGATTAAAGGGATTATCGGCACAACAAGTAGATGCCGCAAGGGAGCGCTTTGGAAGAAATGAAGTCATCGGAAAGAAACATTCGTTCCTCGACTACAGCAAAGATGTGTTGAAAGAGCCGATGGTCATCTTGTTGCTTGTGGCAGCGCTCCTATACTTTGTGAGCGGAAGCACCGGCGATGGTATCTTTATGACTTGCGCCGTATTTCTTGTTATCTCGATCTCACTATATCAGGAATCGAGAAGCCGCAATGCGCTGCGCGCGTTGAAGAGTTTGACCCAACGCACATGCAAAGTCATACGTGATGGCGAAATCAAAGAAGTGAACCGCGGCGAGATCGTGGTCGGAGATCTTGCAATGATCGAAGAAGGGGTGACAGTACCAGCAGACGGCCGGATCATTCATTCGAACGATTTTTCAGTCAATGAATCAATGCTCACTGGTGAATCTCTGCCTGTAAACAAAGGCAGGGGAAGGAGCAAAGATTCAATGAGCGCGAATGAAGTATTCCAGGGCACAACGGTCGTTGCCGGCCTGGCGATCTTTGAAGTGACAACTGTCGGAGACAAGACCGCATTGGGTAGAATCGGCAAAAGTCTTGACTCAATACAGGACGAAAAAACGCCATTGCAGTTACAGATCAATAACTTTGTACGGAAGATGGCCTTAGCCGGGATAATTGTCTTTACCGTTTTCTGGGCCATAAATTACTTTCAGTCCGGCGATGTGCTGGACAGTCTGCTGAAGGCGCTGACGCTTGCGATGAGTATCCTTCCGGAGGAAATTCCTGTAGCATTTACGACATTCATGGCATTGGGAGCATGGCGGTTGATGAAGCTGGGGATCATCGTGAAGCAGACAAAGACAGTTGAAACGCTGGGCAGCGCTACTGTCATTTGCACCGATAAGACCGGAACGATCACTGAGAACCGGATGAGTTTAGCCAGCGTGTTTGTGCTGTCCACCGGAAAGATATCATCACCCGGCGCAGGCCCGGAAGAGGTTGAGCTTATCAGCGCTGCGATGTGGGCAAGCGAACCGATCCCGTTCGATCCCATGGAGAAAGCGATTCATGATGCTTACGAGCGGTCAGCGTCTCCTGATGAGCGGGGGCGCTATAAAATGATACATGAATATCCATTAGAAGGAAAACCTCCCATGATGACGCATATCCTTGAAAACAGTCGGGGAGAGCGCATCGTATCGGCGAAGGGTGCCCCGGAAGCTATGCTGGCGGTGTCGCAGCTTAACAGTGAAGAAGTAAAGATGGTCACGAGAGCTTTGAATACTTTTACAAAGGATGGCTACCGGGTGTTGGCAGTAGGGACTTCATGCTTTACAGGCAATGACTTCCCCGCGCGGCAGCAGGAATTAAGATTCAGGTTCATAGGTCTTGTTGCATTCTTCGATCCACCAAAGAAAAACATTGAAGCTGTCTTCAAGGCGTTCTATCGCGCGGGTATTTCAGTAAAAATTATTACCGGCGATAACGCTGCGACTACCTCCACCATTGCACGTCAGGTAAAGTTCAGAGGCGCAGATGAAACAATGACCGGGGAACAGCTGATGAAGATGGACGAAAAGCAATTGAATAAGAAGGTAATGGAGGTCAGTGTTTTTACGCGGATGTTCCCGGATGCGAAATTGCGGATCCTCAACGCGCTGAAGGCAAACAATCAAATCGTGGCAATGACTGGCGACGGCGTAAATGACGGCCCCGCCCTTAAGAGCGCGCACATAGGCATAGCGATGGGTAAGAGAGGAACCGAGCTTGCAAAAGACGTCTCCTCCCTGATATTGACCGACGATGATCTGGCTAAGATGGTCGACGCGATCGCTATGGGCCGAAGGATCTACGCGAACCTGAAGAAAGCCATTCAATACATTATTTCCATCCATATTCCGATCATTCTGACTGTACTTGTTCCTCTCGTCCTGGGATGGGTCTATCCCAATATTTTTTCACCAGTACACGTCATCTTTCTTGAATTGATCATGGGGCCAACCTGCTCGATCATATATGAAAACGAACCGATCGAAAAAAATGCCATGCAGCGGCAACCGCGAACGTTTACAACAACGTTTTTCAGTACACGAGAACTTGGCACCAGCGTCGTCCAGGGTCTTGTCATCTCATTCGGGACGCTGTTCATCTATCAATTCTCAGTACATCACGGATTGAATGAAGAGATCACGCGGACAATGGTATTCGTGACTCTTATCACCTCAAATATTTTTCTTACGCTGGTCAACCGTTCGTTTCACTATTCGGTCCTTACAACGCTGGCCTACCGGAACAACCTGGTGCTTTTGATAATCGGCGCCACCGTTGCGATGACAACCGCCCTGCTGTACGTGCCGGCGCTCACTGATTTCTTTGAATTAGGCAGGGTACAGGGAAAACAATTAACGGTGGCCATATTAGCCGGATTTCTATCAGTCATCTGGTTCGAAGGTGTCAAGGCTGCAAAAAGAAGTATGATAAAGGATGGAAGTGCAGATGCGCTCTGAGCCGTCACGAGGTTGGTGTTGCAGGTTTCTGATAGCTGGTCAGTCCATGCCTGTAATTTAATAGCCATGCTGCGAGGATGGTGTTTGGTATTACCAGCGCCAGGTCCAGGGCCATGATCAGTTGTGGAACTTCCGGTGTGATCCCGCTAAGGATAAACCGCCACTACTGTAACAGTTCGACAATCGCTAATGGCACAGCGACTAACATGAGAAAAGTCGCTATGAGTCTGCGATTAGGTGGGGACAAAAGCCATTTGCTGACGGGCGCGCCGGTTATCTCAAGAAGACCGCATAAAATCGCGTATAGCGATAGCGTGAAGAGTGCCGAGTAGATTGGGAAGAACCAGTTGAAGGCTGCGCAAAAAAGGTAAAAGGCATTATTTTCTGCACAGTGCTCCGAAGGCACTCCGGCACAGATGAACCGTATGCTTCCCGGAATGCCTAATAAGCATGATGCCTTCCCGAATGGCGTAGATGGTGCGGCGTTCGTCCTCCTCCGCAGAAGTTGGTCATGGTGTGTAACTGAGTTGAATCGGCGCGTGGGATGAAAACAATCAGTTCCGGGACAAGTAATTTGCCGGATCAAAAGTGATCTGAACTTCTGTACCCCAGCCGGGCTGGCTTTGCAGCCTGATCTCGCCATGGAGCATATCAACATAATGCTTCATAATATTCAGCCCAAGGCCCGTGCCCTGCACCGTCCCGGCATTGGACGCGCGATAAAATCTCTTGAACAAGTGCTTCTGATCTTCCATCGGAATGCCTATCCCGTTATCCTTCACCAGTAACCGAAGTTTTTCGTCGACAGAAGACGTCACAAAAATGGGCGAGTTTTCCGGAGAATACTTGATCGCATTGGACAACAGATTGGTGACGATGTTACCTAACAGCACAGGATCCGTTTCAACAAACTCTTCACCTGTATGTGAATACACGATGGATTGTCCCGGCTTCATCACCGCCCCAAGGTCCTGGCATGCACGTTCCAGCGACTGCTTCAGATTTACACGTTCAACGTGCGGAACAACTTTCCGCTCCTCAATCTTCGTAATGGAAAGAAAATCATCAAGGATAGAAGTGATATTGTTGACTGACGATCGTATCCGGCTGATGTGTTTGTCAATTTTGCTTTTATCACCACCGATCGCGTATTTCTCGAGCAGGAATGTGGAAGAAAGTATCGTCGTAAGCGGGGTGCGAAATTCGTGTGACGCCAATGTGACAAAATTGGACTTCATCTTGTTCAGCTCGATCTCACTGGCCAGCGCATTTTGCAACTTTTCCTGGGCGTGTTTCAGATCGAGTTCAGCCCTGACTCGTTTATTAAAATTGTAGCGCACCGAAAAAAAAGTGGTCCCTACCAGGATCGTTATGACTGCGATCAACTGAAGGAATGTATTTCGAAATGCCCTGTTACTGGCAGCATGCGCCCTCTGCCCGGCGAGCAACAAGCGCTGTTCATGCCCCTTGATACCCAGAATGACCTGGCCGATCTCCGACCTGTAGAGTGCATTTTCCCTGAATCGGTTCTGTAGTTTTTTCCCCGGCAGTATCTCGGAAAAAGATATCATCAGAACGGAATCGGTAAATTCCATCAACCTGCCCACCAGCATGCTTAAAGAATCAATCCGGCCTTGCTGGCCTGGGTTTTCAGATGTAAGCGATCGAAGTTCGTCAATGTGAAATCTGATCCGATCTCTCGCCGTGTCATATCGCCCGATCAGCGTTGTGTCACCGCTGACAAAAATCCCGTTGCTTTCGAGCTGCAGATCCTTATATGATGCAGAAATCTCCTCAGTTTTATCAATGACCCGATGGGTATGGTCAATGGAGCTTGCAGTAGCCACGGACAATTGATAATATTTATAAGAGACAATTCCCAGGAATGCAATGGCCGTGACAAGCAGCCCGAAAAGAATTCCTAAGAGAACCTTGAAAGAAGTCATTATCAGAATGTGTTAATCCGCAATTAATCTTTAAAATTAATCGCGAAGCAGAGGTGGCAACAATGATTTTTGTCACCCCTGGCCATTTTTTTGCAGTAGTCGCACAGGTAAGCTTAGTGAAGAAGCCGCTCGAGTTTTGGGCGATTCACGATCTTAAGGCCGTCGCCTGCTATGGCAAGCAGACCCTCCTCCTTGAAATCAGCTAACGTCCGATTGAGCGACTCAGTGGCGGTTCCAACAATATTTGAAATATCCCGGCGCGAAATGGTGATCACGACATCTCCCCCCCCGGCTGGCAGCCTGGTCGTTGATTTTCAATAACGCTCCGGCAACGCGTTGTCGTACCGATTGGTAAGCGATATCGAGCAGCCTGTTCTCCATCTCCTCAAGGTTATTGGACAGCATCCTGATAAACTTTCGCGCAACATCCTTGCTGGAATAGATGAGTGTAATAAAATCCCCTTTCGGAATAATGGCAAGTTTCGAATCTTCCATCGCTTCAGCATTTTCATTGTACGCCTTGTCTTCCAGCAAAGGAACAAATCCCAGGAAATCGCCCTCATGAAGAATCCCTGTAATAAGCTCTTTACCATCGTAATTGATCTTATAGGTTTTTACCTGGCCCTTCTCAATAAAGTAAAGATCGTTCGGCGTTTGTCCTTCCATAAATATGAGATCTTTCTTCTTAAAGCTTCTCACCTGTCGGTTCTCAGACAGCTTCTGAAAGTTCTTGAGCTCGCGGGCCTTGCTGAAAAATGCCTGAACATCACCTGGACTATTGCCATACGGGGTCCGCAATAACTCACTTTTCTTCATCCTCAGCTCAACCACTTTCAGCAGGTCAACTCCATCGAATGGTTTGGTCACATAATCATCAGCACCAAGATTCATCCCCGTTCTAAAATCGGAATTATCAGCCTTGGCGGTCAGGAAAATGAAAGGAATATTAGCAGTCTCCGGGTTCTTGCTGAGAATATGGAGGACACCGTAGCCATCGAGCTCCGGCATCATTATATCACAGAGGATAAGGTCAGGAAGATTCCGCTGCGCCAGCTCAACGCCGATTTTGCCATTAGATGCATGCGTAACATCATACCGCGCCAGTTGCAGGATGCTGGAGATATTCTCCGCCATTTCCGTGTTGTCTTCGATCAGTAGAACTTTGTAACCCATGTGATAACATTTATTATTTTCCTCCTCATTACTGATTCTGGTTAGATTAAAATCGCCTTCCACGAAATTATAAGGTATCTGCCAGCATAATTAATGACCAGTATCAGAGCCGCGACTGATTTATGTCAGTCATAAGCCCATGGGAATATCCCACCGACATCGAAGGGTCTTTCAACGAGATCACAAACGGCATGCGTTGTTGAGGGAGTGTCAACGCTGAACGCTGCTTTCATATAATCATTTACCTGTAGAGCACAGACGTTTTAACAGTCGTTACAAGTCCATGGGGACAATAATTGCTACACGCTATAATATAAGAGTCGCAGACATTTTTTTTTTGCACCCACAACCATCATACAAACGCCTGAGCCGCGATGATATAAATCATTTGAGCGCATGGTGATCTGTCATAACCCTGCCGTTGCCCGCACATTACCTTCGTGACACAAACAAACAAAATAGTTATGAAGGCCATGAAAGTTCTACTAATTGCTGTGTGGGTTTTTGCCATTCAGTTGCATGCTGCCAAGGCACAGATGTTCAGCGTTAAAAGTCATAAGGTCAGCGTAAAAGGAACGTCCAGTCTGCACGATTGGGAATCCTCCGTTGACAAAATTGAGGCAAGGGGTTCTTTTGCACTCTCCGGTGATGCGCTCTCCAACATTAAGGACGTGGTGGTTAAGATTCCTGTCAAGGCTATCAAGAGCACGAAAGGAAAAATGATGGACAACAAGACCTGGGAAGCTTTCAATCATGAAAAAAACCCAACGATCAACTTCACGCTCACAGAAAAGAAAATAAATACAGCGAAACAATCGCTCGTCGCCAATGGTACGCTCACAATGGCGGGCGTGACAAAATCCGTAGAAGTTCATCTCGTCTACAAGGTGCTGCCTGGTGGTGAGCTGCAGATCAAAGGCACGCACAAGCTGCTGATGTCGGATTTCAAAATGGAAGCGCCCACTGCGATGATGGGAACCATCAAGGTTGGCGATGAAGTATCCGTCGATGTTGAACTAATCCTGTCAAATGTTAACAATACCCTGTAAAACACAAGAAAATAACTTTATCAAATATTAAACTCTACAATTATGTCACGCTTAAAAACATTCCGCCTTATGAACTTCGTCCTGTTCATGGCCTTTACGTTAGGCGCCTATGCGCAGCAAGCTCCCATTCAATACTTCCGTCCATATGATCAGAAAGGAGTCAATGTATTTGAAACTTCTAAAGTCGATACAGTTGGCTACGAAGGCATCAAACTGAGAATAGGCGCGAATTTCACGCAACAATTCCAAAGCCTGCGTCACTCGAACGCGGAAAACATCGTAGGCGAAGTAAACAAGAACGCGCTTTATGATCTCAGCCCCGGCTTCAACCTTGCGATGGCTAATCTCAACCTGGATGCCCAGCTGGCGGACGGTCTGCGTGTGAGTCTTGTTTCCTACATGTCAACCCGTCACCACAACGAATTCTGGGTGAAAGGCGGATATTTCCAGATCGACAAAGTTGGTTTTCTCAACAATGAGTTCATGAACAATCTTTGGAAAAACCTGACATTGAAGATCGGGCATATGGAAATAAACTACGGCGATGCGCACTTCCGCAGAAGCGATGGTGGTAATGCGCTTTATAATCCGTTCGTCGAAAACAATATCGTGGATGCATTCGCAACCGAAATTGGCGGGGAATTGTACTGGCAGAAATCCGGTTTCCTTGCCATGGTTGGTATCACAGACGGTGAGGTACAGGGCTCTGTCACCAAAGGTGACGACCGCGAGCCTTCATTCTACGGTAAAGCCGGATATGACAACTTCGTCGCCGATGAACTTCGCGTAAGATTAACTGGTTCCCTGTATACAACGAAATCCTCTATCAGCAGCACGCTTTACAGCGGTGACCGCGCAGGCTCCCGTTACTATCTGGTAATGGAAGCCCTTAACGCAAATGCTAAGGATAACTTCACTTCCGGTCGCGTCAATCCGAATTTCAAAGACAACGTAACTGCTATCATGGTCAACCCGTTCGTCAAATTCAAAGGCCTGGAACTTTTTGGAACCTATGAGGTATTGAAAGGGAACAGTCAGGTGGAAAACGGCGAAATCCAATCAAACGACCCGGCTCAACCCGCTCTGACAAAACTTGAGAACAGGTCTTTCAACCAATACGCTGTCGACGCACTGTACAGGTTCGCCAATGACAAAGTGTACATCGGTGGGAAATACAACGTCGTTGAAGGTGACCTGGCTTTTGGTCAGAGCACTGCTCAACCCAACATCAGCCAGGGGGCACGCGACAACGTTAAAGTTGAACGCACTGCAATCGCAGCTGGTTGGTTCGTCACTCCCAACATCCTGATGAAGGCTGAATACGTGACACAAAAGTATCGTGACTTTCCCGCAGCTGACCTCCGGAATAATGGCAAGTTCGAAGGGTTTGTGGTCGAGGGTATCATAGGATTCTGATAAAAAAGGCAAGCAGGGTCCTGGCAACGGACTCTGCTTCCTTCTTAATTGATAAACCTTAAAGTAATGAACCGGATGATCACCATAGTGGTAGCAGCCCTGGCCCTCGCCGGCACAGGCTTCAACCCCAAAGGTTCCTGGATCATTGACGCTGAAAGCCGTTTAACAATCCACGGTTCCACAAACGTAAACGAGTTTATCTGCGCGATCGAATACTGCACAGGCACCGATACGCTGCAGTACGCAGAAAACAATTCTACCGGCGACTTACGGTTCAGCCGTGGCCGCATGAGCGTTCCCGTGCGCAGCTTCGACTGCGGCGCCAAACCAATCTCCAAGGATTTCTGGAAGACGTTAAAGGCCGAGACACATCCCAATCTCGAGATCAATTTCATATCATTGGAAAACATCTCCCTTCGAAACAGGAAGAACATTAAAGGCGTGGTGGACATCACCCTGGCAGGCCGCACCACCCGTTATGACATCTGCTACCAGGTTTCCCTGAACGACAACGGCACTATATTCCTGACCGGCATGCACGCGGTAAACTTCGCCGACTTCCAGCTAGAAGCCCCTGAAAAACTAAAAGGACTGATCAAGGTAAAGGAATCCCTGAAGGTCCAGTTTAACCTCGTGCTCAAGGAGATCTGACAGGCCTGACGCGCACCTCCATTTTGAAAACGCGACCATCCCGACGCGTCATCCTGATAAAAGTCATGCCTTTCAATGACGAACCTCAAAAGCAGGAGGCAATCCGCATTCTAGATTTGAAAGATCAAAATGACAAAACCATGATGAAGGTGTTAGTCCCTGTCGATTTCTCAGAAGAAAGCATCAATGCATTCAGGTTCGCCCTGGATCTTACAGCGAGATCGGGGGGAGAGATTGGTCTTTTGTACATCGTTCCGCTGCCGGTTCTGCGGAATTCACCGCGCATGCCGGTCGAAAGATACAGAGGACCTTTGATCGAGGAATTGAAATCCGTCGCACACTTCAGGTTCTACCAGCTCATTCAGGAACACAACGCCGAAACTTCACGAATATCCGCTGACGTGCTTATGAGCAGCCACATCCACCAAACCATCACGGACCACGCATCGAAAAACAATTTTGATACGGTTGTGATGGGCACAAAAGGCGCATCAGGCATCCGCGAGTGGTTGATAGGCTCAATTACGGAGAAGGTTGTCCGGACGTGCCCCGTTCCGGTTATCGCGGTAAAAGAATACACAACCGGCATCGGCATCAGGGACATCGTGTTCCCTAACATCCTGGATATCGGAACTCAGGGAGACCTTGTTGCCAGGATCAAAGACTTACAGCGTTTCTTTCAGGCTAAGCTGCACATCGTCCGGATCAATACACCCACCGTCTTCAAGTCAGACGCTGTTATACGCCAGCGATTGAACGAATTCGCCAGAACGCACGCGCTGGTGGATTACACCATCAACGTATTCAACTACAGCACCGAAGAGGAAGGCATCAGAGAATATGCGCGGCAGTTCAAGGGCGCACTCATTGCAATGGGAACCCGCGGCCTTCGGGGCGTCGGGCGTTTAATTTCGGGAAGCATCGCCGAAGACGTAGTCAATCATGCGCAATACCCGGTATGGACGTACTGCACAAAAGCAGCATTGCAGTCACAAGGAATATAAACAGTCATGGTAACAGAAGTAGCAGTAGAAAAAGATCTGACGTGTTTCCATTGCGGACAACCGTGCGGGGAGGCGCTGTGGCTCGAGGAAAAGTCATTCTGCTGTTATGGATGTCGCACGGTATACGAAATACTCAGCGCCAATCAGCTATGCGAATATTATAGTCTGGACCAAAATCCTGGCTTCCAGCTGAAGAACATCAATGACGAAACCTATCAATATCTGGACGAAAAAGACATCCGGAAAAAAATCCTCGATTTTGACTCTGAAACTTTCTCAAAAGTCACCTTCTACATCCCCGCTATTCATTGCGTATCATGCATCTGGCTTCTCGAGAATCTTCACAAGATAAACAATGGGATCCTGCACACGGAAGTCAATTTCGTGCAGAAGAAAGTAACGATTGACTTCAATCCCGGGACAATAAAGTTAAGCGCCATCGCGCGCCTGATCAGCTCCCTCGGTTATGTTCCCAGGATCACGCTCGATTCTGAAGAGCCCGTAAAGCCCAGGGTAGACCGGACACTCGTCCTGAAGGTCGCCATCGCCGGCTTTTGCTTCGGCAATGTCATGTTGTTCAGTTTTCCGGAGTATTTGGGGATCGATCACTCCGAGAAAGCCCTGACACGTATTTTCTCATGGCTCAACGTGGCCTTATCAGTTCCGGTATTTTTTTATAGTGCCTGGGACTATATGACGTCGGCTGCGAAGAGTTTCAGGCAACGGCAGATTAATATCGACGTTCCCATAGCTGCAGGGTTGATCGCATTGTTCCTGCGCAGTTTATACGACATCGCTTCAGCAACAGGTCCGGGATACCTTGACTCTTTCACAGGGCTGGTGTTCTTTCTGCTTATCGGCAGGTGGTTCCAGAACAAAACATATGAGAGCCTCGCGTTTAACCGCGACTTCACGTCCTATTTTCCGCTGGCCGTCAACCGGCTCGACAATGAAGAGTGGAAGCCAGTCATCATTTACAAACTCAATCTCCACGACATAATCCGGATTCGCAACCTGGAGATCATTCCTGCTGACAGCAAGCTGCTCGATGAATCGGCTTACATCGACTACAGCTTCGTTACAGGCGAATCAAAGCCGGTAAAAGCAGCTCAGGGAGATTTGTTATACGCCGGCGGAAGGTTGATAGGAGCTCCGGTACGCCTGTCCGTTGAAAAGAAAACTTCCCAGAGCCACCTGACAAGCCTGTGGAACAACGACGCATTCAAGAAGGTAGAGGAAAGCAAATTCCAGAAAGTCATTGACAGGGCTGCGCGAAGATTCACGTGGATTGTGATGGTGGTTGCAATTGTCACTGCCCTCTACTGGCAATATACACAACCGTCGCAGACATGGCTGGTTCTAACGTCCGTGCTGATGGTTGCGTGCCCTTGTGCTCTTGCGCTGGCAGCACCTTTCACCTTCGGAAGTATGCTTCGGATCTTTGGCAAAAATCAATTGTATCTTAAGAACGCCGACGTCATCGAGCGCATGGCTGCGGTTAACGCCGTAGTCTTTGATAAGACAGGTACAGTCACCCACAGCAAAGATCCTGAAGTAATTTTTTATGGGAGCTTAAACCGGGAGGAAGCGTCTGCGGTGAAGACGATTTCCGGATTCTCCACGCACCCGTTGAGCAAGCTGATCACGAAGAGCCTGGCTGGTGACGCCGGCGAGAAAATTACTGACTTCTCCGAAGTTCCAGGAAAAGGAATTCAGGCAATCACATCGGGGAAAAAATATCGGATTGGCTCGGCATTGTATACGGGCGCCGATGCTCCGGCCATTGATTCCACGGCAGTGTTCGTTTCCATTGACGGGGTTCCGAGAGGGTACTTCGCCATCAAAACGACCATCCGGGAAAATATTTCAGGTATGCTTTCAAGAATTGGTGAAAAATGTGCAGGACTTATTTCCGGAGACAAGGACGGTGACAGGGTTTCCATGCGCAAACTTTTTGGCGACAGACAATTGCTGTTCGGTCAAGACCCCCAGGATAAACTGATTTTTATCAAAGATCTTCAGAACAACGGCAAAAAAGTTCTGATGGTTGGAGATGGCCTTAATGATGCCGGAGCGCTCAAGCAAAGCAACGTCGGAATTGCGATAACCGAAGACAGTGGAATATTCACGCCAGCGTGCGACGGAATCCTGTACGGCAGCAATCTGCACATCCTGGATAAGTTCCTTGAACTGGCGCAGTCATCGGCTCTTATTGTAAAGACCGGCTTTGCAATTTCATTTTTCTACAATGCCATCGCATTAAGCTTCGCGGTGACAGGCCATCTGACGCCGCTGGTGGCAGCTATTCTCATGCCGATCAGCAGCATCAGCGTTGTAGCGTTCACAACGCTGGCAGTAAATTTTACAGCTAAACGCAAGTTAGGAACCGTTAAACACAATGCCCATGAAATATATCACCGGTGAAGAAGCCCTAAGTATCGTAAAGTCCGGACAACGCATATTTGTGCATGGAGGCGCAGCAACACCGCGTTTTCTTCTGGAAAAACTGGCCGAGAAAGCGTCGGGCCTGTGGAATGTCGAGGTTGTCAGCATCAGTCTGCAAGGCGACGCAGTGATAGCGGACAAAAAATTCAAAGACAACTTCCGGATTAATTCCCTGTTTGTATCCCAGAATGTGCGGGGCGCAGTGAATGAAGGACGCGGAGACTATGTGCCAATATTTCTCAGCGAAATTCCGATACTTTTCCGGAAGGGAATTTTGCCCATCGATGTTGCCATCGTGCATGTTTCGCCCCCGGATAAACATGGTTACTGTTCGCTCGGTGTATCCGTCGATATTGCGCAGGCCGCGGTAAAGAGCGCAAAATATGTGATCGCCCAGGTGAATCCGCGCATGCCTCGGACACTTGGTGATGGGCTGGTCCACATCAAGGAATTCCACGGCATGGTTGAGGTCAGCGAAGAACTTCCGGAAGTAGTCAGCGCCGGAAGTGACTCGGATGCTCCGCGGCGAATAGGCTCGTATTGCGCCGAGCTCATCGAAGACGGCGCAACCCTGCAGATGGGGATCGGCTCGGTGCCCGACGCCGTGCTTGCGAGCCTTACAAACCATCGTCAACTGGGAGTTCATACAGAGATGTTTTCCGACGGGATCATTCCGCTCATCAAGAGCGGGGTAATCACCAACGAACACAAGAGGAAGCACCGCGGAAAGACTGTAACCTCGTTCCTCCTGGGAAGCAGGAAGCTGTACGATTTCGTCGACGACAATCCCTCCATCGCGGTCTTAGGTATCAACTATGTTAACGATACCGCGGTCATCAGAACAAATCCGAAAGTGACAGCAATCAACAGTGCGATCGAAGTCGATATCACAGGCCAGGTCTGTTCCGATTCAATCGGTACCTATCATTACTCAGGTGTGGGAGGTCAAATGGATTTTGTACGAGGCGCTTCGCTGTCGGAGGGTGGCAAACCAATCATCGCCTTGCCATCCATCACGAAGAAAGGTGAGTCGCGCATCAGTGCGTTCCTGAAACAGGGGGCGGGTGTTGTCACTACGCGAGCGCACGCCCACTACATTGTTACTGAATACGGGATCGCATACCTTTACGGCAAGAATATGCGCCAGCGCGCGAAAGCCCTCATCGACATAGCACACCCGAACCATCGGGAAAAGCTGGAGCGCGAAGCCTTTGAACGATTCCACACATATGAGTTTGAACGTACAATCTACTGAGTTATGGGAATCATCATCATCCTGATTGCAATAAGTTTGTCAATAGCAATTTTATTCCTGACCATCTTCTATTGGAATATGAAGTCGGGACAGTTCGACGATACTTATACTCCGTCTGTTAGGATCCTGTTCGACAATAAACCGCAAAAAGAAAAGCAGGCTAAACATGAGAGATCACAACATTCCGCTCCTGCTGCGCTTGATGATCATCCTTAAACCCAAAAAGACAACTGCTTTACCACCGCGATGATGAAGTTCCTCCGCCTCCCGTTCCTGTTTCTCGCATTGATCAGTTTGCTCGCGGGGTTGGCCACAGGGTTGAACAGAATGGGGTGGGATCTCAATATTGTCCGTACGAGCCTCCATCACGGCGCTATCATGGTAGGAGGCTTTCTTGGAACGCTGATCTCCCTGGAAAAGATCATCCCGCTGAAGAACAGATCGCTATATCTGATACCTGTGCTCAGCGGCATGAGCGTTATCTTCTTTTTCTGCGGCATGCCGCGGCTATCCTTTAGCCTGCTCTTGTTGGCGTCAGCAGCGCTCACGTGTGTGTTTATTTATTACTGGCTGAGGGAAAGAAATACCATTTACGTACTGATGGTTGGCGGGGCCTTCTGCTGGATGGCCGGTAACGCCATGCTTTTGAACACCCGTCTTTATCCGGCAGCATTTCCCTGGTGGGTTGGGTTTATCCTCCTGATCATCACAGCCGAGCGGCTTGAGCTTACCAAGTTCTTACCCGTTACAAACTCCGGCAAGCGGTGGCTCCTGTTCTTTCTGATCATCTACGTTACAGGCGTGCTTTTGTCATTCCACGCAGGCGGACAGCGCGTCAGTGGCATCGCCCTCGTTGCAACGTCTGTATGGCTTATGAAATACGATATCGTGGGAATTGCCATCAAAAAAAGCAAACTCCAGAAGTTTATTGCAGTAGCTCTGCTTTGCGGATATATTTCGATGTTGTTCACAGGTATTTTCATGCTGGCTTTCACCAGCCAGGTAATGGCCTATGATGCGATCGTTCACACTTTTTTCCTCGGCTTCGCTTTCTCCATGATCTTCGCCCATGGACCCGTCATCCTTCCAGGTGTGCTGGGGATCTCCGCGAAACCATGGCACCCCGTTCTTTACATCTGGCTGTTGTTGCTGCACTGCTCATGGATCATGCGCGTTGTAGCTGACATCCGCGTAGACTTCGAACTGAGACAGGCCAGCGGACTGGTGGCGGCTGCGTGTATACCTGCATATTTTTTATCCATCGCAAAATTAACCATCACAAGGCAAGCGCGGCATGCGAAACTACTATAAGATCCCGCTCATATTTCTTCTGCTGGCCTCCTTGCTGGGACTGTTTCTCCGATGGCAGTTTTTGACGCCGACATCAGGGATCCGGTATTCGTTCTTTCTCCACGCGCATTCACACGTGATGTTCCTCGGTTGGATATTCAACGTGTTGTACCTTTCGATACTTGAACACAACGTCTCAAGCCACTACCATAAACGCTTGCTGAGGACCTTCTTCCTGCTGCAGACACTGGTAGTTGCTATGATGATCTCATTTCCTATGCAGGGCTACGGTGTCTTCTCCATCGTATTTTCGACGCTGCATACAATTGCGGCCCTGGTCCTCGTGCCGTTGTTTCTTATTCATACAAAACGCGACCTCCGCGTTTCCACCTGGTTCGCGCGGACAGCATCCGTGTTCTTCTTTATTTCCGCTGCCGGACCTTTCAGCCTCGGCTACCTGATGGCGAATGGTCTGGGCCAGACGAACTGGTATAATTATTCAGTCTATTTTTATCTGCACTTTCAGTACAACGGTTTCTTCCTGTTCGCGATTTTCAGCTTGTACTTCCAGCTGCTGGAAGAGAAGAAAATATCATTTTCATATTCGACAGCCAAAACCTTCGGGAAATGGATGGCGATCGCATGTGTTCCGGCGTATACCCTGAGTACACTATTTGCACGACCAGGCCTGACCTTCAATCTCATCGGAGCGGCGGCAGCTGTCACACAGATCGTCGCATTGACCATTTTTCTGGCTGATGGGCGCAAGATGAAACAAGCTTTGCGATTCAATTTCAGCTCACTAACGTATAAAGTATTTCGGTTGGCTCTTTGTGCGCTGATTATTAAATGTCTGTTGCAGCTTGTCTTAGCTCACCAAAACGTTGCTGACCTTGCCTATTACATGCGGCCTGTAGTCA
>CBFGXV010000006.1:0-16381 GCA_965652755.1 uncultured Chryseosolibacter sp.
TATTTGTACTTTTATTTTGGTTTAAGGTATTGTGCAGCAGTGCGTTTGGGGTAACCGCTTACGGACCTGAGTGAAACCAGGGTCCTTTTGAGACAGAAACTCAATTTTTAACCATATGAATAACAGACTTGTTTTATTTTTTTGTCTGGCTTTAATTTTTTCAACGATCCACAGCTTTGCGCAACTTTCTAAAACAGAGAAAAAGGAGTGGAAGAAAAAAGCCAAAGAATTTGCCAAAAACCCTGCCAACCTGAAACAATTGACGGAGGACAAGGAGGCTGCTGAAGGACAGGTCTCTTCCCTGAACGACAGGTTAACAAAACTTCAGGCAACTATGAGCAATAAGGACGCCCGGTTAGCCGATCTCGAGGATCAACTCGCTCAAGCCAAGGCGCAGGCTACCAGCGCACGCGCGGAGCTCGCCCAATTGAAATCATCGCCTGTAGTAAACGAAATGGATTTTTCCCAGGGTGTGGTTTTCAAGGTGCAGATCGGTGCGTTCAAAAATAAAGACCTCCAGAAATATTTTGACAATAATCCCAATCTCGGCGGAGAAGTTAAAGAGAATGAGCCGCAGAAGATTACACTTGGGATCTTCAGAGACTACTGGCAGGCAGACGAGTTTAAGAAATACATGCGCGAGATGGGTGTGAAGGATGCGTGGATCGTTCCATATCGTGACGGTCAGCGGGTTGAGATAAAAGATGTTCTCGAAGGCGTCGTTACAGACAAGGCCGAAGGCACCAGCAACTAGTTTAACAGGTTAACAATCAGAAAAGCAGTATAAATATTATTTATACTGCTTTTTTATTCCGTAACGTTGATGTTTGCAATCCCGGTTGCGTCTTGTTGACGGAGGCTGTTATATTTTACGCAAGTTAACCTCATGTGGCGGCTGCATGGCATCAGGCAGCCTCTGCACCGCGGGCACCAAAATTTGTGCGTGGAGATTAACGGACTATTTTTGTACGATGACAAGAGCGATCCTCATTCTTTTTTGCTGTTGCTGCCTGACTGCGCAGGCACAGGTTCGCGTCAGCAAATTAGTAATTGAGTCTCATCAGACTTTTTATCTCGACTCTACTGATATTCTTGTCGCGGATTCATTGATCATGATGGATTCATCCCGCATCAAACTCAACGGATTAAAGGCCGAAAACTTTATACGAACTAATGTCGCGGTGTTCGGAAAGCATTGTATTATCGATGGCAGAGGTGTTGCCGGAAAAAAAGGGACCGACGGAACTGCGGGTCTCACCCCCGTGGGTCCCTGCCGCGATGGGGTACCTGGACGAAATGGGTTGAGGGGGTTGAGTGGCGGTTCGGGGATCAATCTTTTTTTATATATTGATAAGATCCACATAAAGGGTCAATTAATTATCGACCTTTCAGGTGGAAATGGCGGGGATGGCGGCAATGGTGGAGAAGGAGGCGGAGGCAGCTCAGGGACACATCATTGCATCGGCGGTGACGGCGGCGACGGCGGCAATGGTGGACTCGGTGGAGACGGCGGCCGTGGCGGTATCCTCACGATTGGTGGTCGCGATGCGGTTATCACCCGCGCACTGATCGGGAATCTTCTTCTGGTAAAAAATCACGGCGGTTCTTTCGGATATGGAGGCATTAGTGGAGCAGGCGGTCATGCCGGACTGGGTCCCAATAAGAAAAACGGGACACCCGGTAATAAAGGAAAGGATGGACTTTACGGTCGCCCCGGCGACAGTGGAACCGTGCTGTTGGAAGAACAATAATTAAATGGATAAGCGCTGGGTCTTCAAGGCAGTTCCTTCTCAGGATCAGATCGAGAAGTTGTCAAAAGCGATCAACACCAATCATTATCTCTCGGGGGTGCTTCTTCAGCGCGGCATCTGCGATTACGATCAGGCAAAAAAATATTTCCGGCCTTCACTTCAGGACCTTCATGATCCATTTCTCATGATGGATATGGATAAGGCTGTTGGGCGTTTGAAAAATGCCATAGACCGTGAAGAAAAAATCCTGATCTACGGCGATTATGATGTCGACGGCACGACCGCAGTATCTCTGGTGTATCGATATCTGAGAAGATTTTACCCTGATTGCGAAGTTTACATCCCCGACCGCTACGCCGAAGGGTACGGCGTTTCTCTTGCAGGGGTGGAGTATGCTGCGGCGAACGGATATTCTCTGATCATCGCGCTTGACTGCGGTATCAAATCATCCGAGCTGGTCCGTCTGGCCGACAACAAAGGAATCGACTTCATCATATGTGATCATCACCTCCCCGGGGAGAGTATTCCTAACGCGGTGGCCGTGCTTGATCCTAAAAGGTTGGATTGTAATTATCCCTGCCCCGACCTGAGCGGATGCGGATTGGGTTTTAAACTTATGCAGGCTTATGCGCGATTGTACCGGAATGAACAGGAAGTATTTGAATACCTGGATCTAGTGGCCATCAGTATTGCGTCAGACATTGTTCCGATCGTAGGAGAGAATAGAGTGTTGGCCTACTACGGATTGAAGAAGCTGAACGAGAATCCGATGCCCGGATTAAAGGCGTTGAAGGAAATCTCGGGGACAAAGAATGAGCTGGATATCTCGGGAGTCGTCTTCACGCTTGGTCCGCGCATCAACGCAGCAGGACGCGTCGCTCATGCTCGTGCGGCCGTAGACCTGCTCATATCTGAAACCGAAGCGGAGGCTATATCACTGGCGGAGAAGCTGAATCTCAAGAACGAACTACGGAAGGAGTTTGACTCAAGTATAACGGAGGAAGCGCTGTCTATGATTGCATCGAACGACAGGATAAAGTCGTTGAAATCTACAGTGCTTTTTAAAAATACCTGGCATAAGGGCGTTATTGGCATAGTTGCTGCTCGTTGCATAGAAAAATTCTATCGCCCAACTGTGATCCTCACTGAATCCAACAACAAAATTACCGGATCCGCGCGCAGCGTGAATGGTTTTGATCTGTATCAGGCGATCCTGAGCTGCAGCGACCTGCTTGAAAAGTTCGGAGGGCATAAGTATGCTGCAGGCCTCACTCTGGATGCGAGCAACCTCGAGGCTTTTCAACAGCGGTTTGAAGAGGTGGTTTCAGCGACGCTTACCACCGAGATGCTAACGCCAGTGATTGAGATTGATTATACAATCAACCTCGATGCGGTGAACGCAAAATTTTTAAATGTGTTGAAACAGATGGGCCCTTTTGGGCCTGAAAATCCGCGACCTGTATTTGCAGCAAACAACCTGTATGTATTTAATTCCCTTTCGAGCTTCAAAGACCGGCATATCAAATTTCTGGTCCGCCAGGAAGGAGGAGATAATGTTTTTCAGGCTGTGGGTTTTGACATGGCGGAATATTACGAACAGATATCAGGTGGAGATATGTTCAGGATGGCCTTTACAATCGAAGAGAACATATACAATGGGGTCTCTTCAATTCAGGTGCGTATTAAAGACATTAAATTCAATTAACCATGACCCTTCGGGCAGATCATTTGTTCAAGAAATATAAGTCACGTGCCGTAGTGAATGACGTTTCAGTTCGCGTTGACCAGGGCGAGATCGTTGGTTTGCTCGGCCCCAATGGCGCAGGAAAGACTACGAGCTTCTATATGATCGTGGGGCTCATCAAACCAAACGAAGGCAAAATATTTCTGGAGGATGAAGAGATCACCGATCTGCCGATGTATCAGCGGGCGAAGCGCGGCATCGGATACCTTGCGCAGGAGGCCTCGGTTTTCCGTAAATTAACAGTGGAGGAAAACATACTGGCTGTTCTCGAGATGCGCAACTACACCAAGCATGAGCGCCGAGAGAAAACCGACCAGCTAATCGAGGAATTCAGCCTTCAGAAGGTTCGTAAGAATCTTGGAATGTCATTGTCAGGTGGCGAACGAAGGCGAACAGAGATAGCCCGGGCGTTGGCAGTGGATCCGAAATTTGTCCTGCTCGACGAACCCTTCGCCGGTGTGGACCCGATCGCTGTGGAGGAGATCCAGATGATCGTTGCCAAATTGAAGCACAAAAATATCGGCATACTCATCACCGATCACAATGTCGACGAGACGCTTTCCATAACAGACCGCGCATATCTGATGGTGGACGGAAAACTTTTCAAGGCGGGAACAGCCGAAGAACTCGCGAATGACCCGCTGGTGCGAAAGGTTTATCTCGGACAAAACTTCAAGTTGCGCAGGGCGAACATCAATGTGACCCAACGATAACAAGCTCTTGCTCCCTTTACTTGGGAAACAGCTGATTGATCTCCGTCCAGACGATTTCGGGTTCATATCCTTTCTGAATGGCGTACTTCGATATGCGGTCGCGCAAAACAAAAATAGTTTCTTTGTCAATCTGCCGTGATTTTTCTTCAAGCAGTTCGCGAAGGGTATTTACATAAGAGGTTTCGTCTATTTCCTTCAGGCCAATGCGGATACAATTGGGGGAAATGCCTTTCGACTCGAGGGCATGAGAGATCTTTATGCGTCCCCATTTTTTCATCCTGAATTTTCCTCCGGCGAACGCTTTTGAAAAACGCTCCTCATTCAGGTAGCCTTCTGTGATGAGGTCTGTCAGCATCTCGTCGATGTCGCTGCGGTAGACTCCGTATTCATACAGTTTATTCCTGACTTCCTGGTGCGAGCGTTCCTGAAAGGCGCAGTACCGCCGGATCTTTTCCCGGGCTTGCGCAGGTGTCAGCGTTTTCATGTGAAAATGGATTGTCTTTCAAAAGCAACCCAGGCATCATGCACTTTTTAAAAGGCCCTTGTTGCGCAGGATACTCGAAAGAAATTTACGCTCGTTCTCGGTGTTGAATATCCTGAATGGAAGGTGAATGAGCTGCGCTTTGTTTATGAAAAGTACGAAGTAATCCTTTCCGACCGCAGCTCTTTTTATCTGATCCCATTTCAAAGGCATTCCTTCGCGGGGATTGATCTTCATGATTATCTGCTGGCTGCTTATCTCATATGAGAATTTTTCGAAGAGCATCTTTCCCTGATCGAGCTGGGTCACGCCGTAAAATTGCACCCACCAGAATAGCATGTACAGGCCGAGGCCGACGAATGCGCCTATGAACCACCAAATGCTGGGGATCCAGATGTAACCAAGGCAGATAACAAATGCCGCAATTGCAGCGATCCATCCCTGGCGTTGCATGATCTGGCGGAATGCCAGGCGGATGTACGTTTTCTTATCCAGCTTGTAATTTTTTGTCTTGACAATCATAACTTATTAAATCCGGTTTGCCACTCAGTGAACAGCCTTCAGGCTGAGGTCTAAACTTTTCACTGCATGGGTAAGCGCTCCCACTGAGATAAAATCCACGCCGCACTCAGCAATTGATCTGATCGTGCTTTCCGTCACACCTCCGCTTGCTTCGGTCTGACACCTGCCATCGATGATCTTCACGGCCTGGCGCATAGTATCAAGGTCCATGTTGTCGAGCATGATTATATCCACGCCGCCGACCTGGAGTACCTCATTGACCTCAGCCAGGTTACGGGTCTCGATCTCAACGGGTAATTTTTTGTTGATGGCGCGAAGATAATCTTTTGTTCGATTGATTGCAGCGGAAATTCCCCCTGCCATGTCGATATGGTTATCCTTCAGCATGATCATGTCGAACAAACCGATCCTGTGATTCCTTCCGCCGCCGATAAGCACCGCCCACTTCTCCAGCAGCCGGAAATTCGGCGTTGTTTTACGGGTATCCAGAAGCTGCGCTTTTGTGCCGGCGATCAAGTTCTTATAGTGATGTGTTTTGGTGGCTATTGCGCTCATGCGCTGCATGCAATTCAAAACGAGACGCTCAAGCGTGAGGATCGTGCGTGAGGAGCCGGTGACTGTAAAGGCGATGTCGCCGTATTTTACAGCAGAACCATCCTGAAGAAACACCTGTATTTCGAGGTTCGGATCGACGTAATTGAAGATCTCCTGTGTGAGCGCCACACCGGCAAGTACACCCTCATCCTTTACAAGGAGGCGCGCAGCGCTTTTAGCCTTATCCCCGATTGATGCGAGGGTTGAATGGTCGCCTTCGCCCACATCTTCAGCAAGAGCTGAATTGATAAAGGTTTCCAGGAAATCGCTCGTAATGTAAGAAGGCTTCACGCCCGCAAAAATAGGCCGCGGATGGTGTGATGAAAGCGAAAAGATGAAATATTTGAGCCCCCGCCCGACGTTCGACGAAGAAGGCTATTCCTTAGAGAAAGATATCTCGTGGAGCAGTTGCTGTTTGTTGACAGCTTTTATTTTCATGAACACACGAAAGCTTTCATCGGCGCTCTTGTATCGCCCGATCGCGAATGGCTGCCCGCCTTTTGAAGAACCCTGGTGAATTATGTTAAATTCCGAAGGCGGATGCTGCCTGAAAAAGTCGCGAAAGACAAATTCGGCCTGTGCTTTACTGTAGGATTGCACCTTACCCTCGATTGTCACGTCGACAGTCTGGAACAGATATCTTGATAATTCCTTCGCGCTGCCCGCCTTAATCGTTTCTCGAACCTCATGAATCACATCGTTTTGGCCTTTTACGGCCAACACTTGTAAGGTTAGGATCGCAAAAACTATAAGCGCTTTAAATCTGTTCAACTTCATGACAGTGATGGTTAATCGCGAAAATTATGCCATTGTTGAAAGATAGAGAAATTTACCGTTGCCAGCCCCATTCTTCGTTTTCGCGGTTTGCGATGAAATCCCTGTGTTCCTGTTATATTTGCGCCTTTTATAAGTGATCCTTAAAGATGGCCATTAGCGCCGGTAAAAATAAGGACAATTATATATGCGGTTCCTACCGGCAGTAAAGCAATTACTGGCGGTTTAATGACAAATGCTGTCGGTTAAATTCTCATACCAGCGTCAGAGTGTCTGGAATTGGTGAACTTCTTTAAAGCTCTTTCGATGAATAAAAAAGTATTGTTAATGATTCTGGACGGTTGGGGTATCGCCAAGAACAAAAATGTATCGGCGGTCGATAAAGCACACACCCCTTTCATGGATTCGCTCTACAGCCGCTATGCGAACAGCAGGTTGCAGGCGTCCGGCCTTGCGGTTGGCTTGCCGGAAGGGCAAATGGGCAATTCGGAGGTCGGCCATATGAATATTGGTGCCGGCAGGGTTGTATATCAGGATCTTGTGAGAATTAATAAAGCGCTGGAAGAGAATGAGCTGGCCGACAACCCAATATTAACCGAAGCGTTTTCATATGCTCTGAAAAACAAAAAGAACGTCCATTACATCGGGCTTGTTTCCGATGGCGGAGTGCATTCCCATATCGGTCAGCTGAAAGGATTGATCTCATTGGCTCACGCAAAAGGCATCAGCAACCTTTTCATTCACGCATTCATGGATGGCCGCGATACGGACCCCAAAAGCGGGCTAAACTTTCTGAAGGACCTGACGAGCCACCTTACCGGTACTACGGGTAAGCTTGCCAGTATCATCGGCCGATACTACGCAATGGATCGCGACAAACGATGGGAACGTGTAAAGCTTGCATACGATCTTCTCGTAAATGGAGTTGGAGAGGCATCGGCGGACCCGCTGAAGGCCGTTCAGGATTCATACGACAAGAATGTGACCGATGAATTCATCAAACCAGTAATCATCACCGGAAGCAACGGAGGCCCTATCGGCACTATCGCTGAAGGAGACGTGGTCCTGTGCTTTAATTTCCGGACAGACCGCGGACGTGAAATTACGCAAGTACTGACTCAGCAGGACTTTCCCGACCATGGGATGAAGAAACTCAAACTTCATTACATCACTCTCACCACATATGATGAGTCGTTCAAGGACGTGAAGGCGATTTTCGAAAAGGACAATCTCGAGAAGACCCTTGGGGAAGTAGTTGCAGATGCCGGACGCAAACAGATCAGGATTGCAGAGACCGAGAAGTATCCGCATGTCACGTTCTTTTTTTCAGGGGGCCGGGAAACCGTTTTCCCTGGCGAAAGCAGGATCCTTTGCCCCTCACCAAAAGTTGCCACGTACGATCTGCAGCCAGAGATGAGCGCGGGTGATATTCGCGACAAGATTATTCCTGAACTCGAAGCGCGGTCGGCAGATTTTATATGTCTCAATTTCGCCAATCCCGATATGGTTGGTCATACAGGAGTGTTTGAGGCTGCGGTGAAGGCCTGTGAGACAGTTGATGCATGCGCCGGGAAAGTAACAGCGGCGGCTTTGAAAAACGGTTATGCCACGATCATCATCGCGGATCACGGCAATGCAGACATGATGATCAACGATGATGGAACGCCCAACACTGCGCACACGACGAATCTTGTTCCCTGTATCCTGGTCGATGATACTTACCGGGGAAAGTTGAAAGATGGTAAACTCGGTGACCTTGCTCCAACGATTCTTAAGCTGATGGGGTTAAAGGCGCCTGAACAAATGACCGGCGATGTTTTACTTCAGGATTGACAAAAATTTTTGCCTTGGAATTCTGCTTACGGTGACAGCGTTGACATCGTGTGAATCGGAGAAACCTCCGGCTACATTTTATCCTGTTGACAGTCTCATTAACGATCAGGTTCGTTATCTGACAAAGATAGATGCCGGGCTCTTCAAGGAAGCGCTTTTAAGCGGGGAAATGGACACCAGCACCTTCAGACCGCGGGACACAACGGCCTGGACAAAGGAACTGGATATATTCCGGAAACTTGATGAGATCAACAAGCCTGTCAACAAAGAGTTTTACGAAGTGAACGATGGCCAGGTCGATCCGGGAAGCAACCTGAAGGTGATGGCTTTCATACCCGGGAGACAGTTATCTGACAAGATCCGCAAGCAGTTGTCCATCCGTTACCTCAAGATCTATTATCAGGGTAATATTGGCAAGCCGCGAAAGCTTGAGGCGCTTTATGAGGAAGAGAATTTGTTGTTCGGAAGTGCGCGTTTTTTATCCATGCACTTTCAGCAGATGGATAACAGGACGGTCCTGACTTCTTACGCGGTAAAGGGCGGGCAAAAAATGGTGTTCGGCGATTCGGTGGCCTTCTACGTGAGTGGCAGGATTTTGATTGATTAAATAAAGTAATGGCTAAGCGCAAAAGGGAAAAAATAAAGGAAGAAGACAAACGCCGGCTTGACAAGAAGGGGTTGAAGAATCTGGTCGGCATTTTCAGATTTATGCTGCCTTACCGCGGCGTTTTCTTTCTTGGTCTGGTGGCGCTGGCGCTTTCAAGCCTGATCCTGCTGGCATTTCCGAGACTGGCAGGAGAACTGCTGGACGTTGCGTCCGGCAAGCCGCGATATTTCGAATCCATAAATCAGGTAGCCATAGCGTTGCTTCTTATCCTGTTCGTCCAGAGTATTTTTTCGTTCATTCGCGTATATACGTTTTCTATCGTAAGTGAGAAAGGCATGGCAGATGTCAGACAAGCCGTATACCGGAAGATCATATGGCTGCCTATGAATTTCTTTGATAGCCGGCGGGTCGGCGAAGTGATGAGCAGACTCACTTCGGACGTTGCCACACTTCAGGACACTTTCAGCTTTGTGCTGGCGGAATTGTTACGACAGATCTTAACGCTTGTTTTTGGCGTCGCAATAATTTTCTACCTGGCTCCGACATTAACGGCATTCATGCTGATCATCATCCCTGTCCTGGTGGTTGCAGCGCTTATTTTTGGAAAATATATCCGCAAGCTTTCAAAAAAGACACAGGATAAGCTGGCCGATGCCAACGTGGTAGTCGAAGAGTCTCTCCATTCAATCACGATGGTAAAGGCATTTACGAACGAGGTTTTCGAGTTAAACAGATACACGCGGGCAATTGGGGAGGTTGTCCAGGTTGCCATACAGTCATCCCGTTATCGCGGTCTGTTCATCTCATTTGTGATCTTCGCTTTATTTGGCGGAATAGTGGCAGTAGGTTGGTTTGGCGCCAGCCTTGTGCAGTCAGGTGAACTGACGGTAGGAGAGCTGTTCTCCTTTATTTTTTACACCAGTTTTATCGGCTTTTCGATCGCCGGCCTCGGAGACATCTATACGCAAATGCAGAGATCTGTCGGGGCGTCCGAACGCATTCTGGAGATACTCGAATTAGCGGACGAGTCGTCGTCAGAAAAAGCCGACGTAAAGTTCATGGGAGACATCGAATACGCCGGAGTAAGCTTTTCTTATCCAACGCGACCGGAGCTGAAGGTACTGAAAGACCTGAACTTTGTCATACGACACGGCGAGAAGGTGGCGCTGGTAGGCAAAAGCGGGTCGGGGAAATCGACCATCATCAACCTGTTGTTGCGTTTGTATTCAGTCGGAGAAGGGACGATCAAGGTTGATGGTATGCCGGTTGACCATTACAACCTTACCGCCTATCGAAGCAATCTTGGCGTCGTGCCACAGGAGGTGGTGTTATTCGGCGGTTCGATTTCCGAGAACATAAAATATGGCCGACCTGGCGCGAGCGACGATGAAGTAAAAGACGCTGCGCAAAAAGCAAACGCGCTGGAGTTTATCGAGAGTTTTCCCGAAGGGTTTAATACCATCGTTGGCGATCGTGGTCTGAGGCTATCGGGTGGACAGCGTCAGCGCATCGCAATTGCGCGGGCGATTTTGAAAGATCCGGCAATTCTCGTTCTCGATGAGGCAACGAGCTCGCTGGATGCACATTCCGAGGTATTGGTACAGGAAGCATTGGAGAAACTCATGGAGGGTCGTACCAGTATCATTATTGCCCACCGCCTGAGTACAATAAAGAAAGTAGATCGTATATTTGTGATTCATGAAGGAACATTGGCGGAGATGGGTTCCCATAGTGAGTTATCCGTCCTTGACAATGGCCTTTACCAAAACCTCCTTCAATTACAGCTTCAATGAATCAGGTCTCTAACCGGCTGTTAAGAAATTTCAGGTTGCGTTCGACACCGACCCGACAGGAGATCCTGCATTTGTTTCTGAAAAAAGATTACGCTCTGTCACACAGCGATATTGAAAGCGAAATTGCAGATGACATCGACAGGGTGACGGTGTACCGGACGCTGAAAACTTTTTTTGACAGAGGACTTATACATAAAGTGCTCGATGACGGAGGCAGCCTGAAATACGCGCTTTGCACAGGGGCATGTTCCGAAACCGAACACCGCCATGAGCATGTGCACTTCAAATGTGTTCAATGTGGCCAGACCAACTGCCTCGATGTAGAGATACCGAATGTCAAGTTACCCAAGGGTTATAAGTCCAAAGAGGTCAATTTACTGATCCAGGGTACATGCCAGAATTGTTCCCTTTAGTTCCCCTCTCTTTTCTGTTTCAGAAATCCCGAAAACGGAGTTTTCGGGATTGAAATATATTTGTAGTTTTGAAATTGGAGCGAAGTCTAAAATCCTATTTTTGCTGGCTAAAGGCTTCTTCAGGACCGGTATTTGACCCATTTGCACGTAGTGTTTAACATACTTACATTTTCGCTCTTTAACGACCTGCCCGAAGAGGAAACCATACTTTTTGGAATTTTTGCGGTTATCATCATCCTTTTTCTGGTTCTTGATCTGGGCCTGTTTCACAAGCAGGCACATAAGATCAGCACCAAGTCTGCTCTGTATCAATCGATCTTCTGGGTGGTGGTTTCAACATTGTTTGGCGTATTTATTCTCGTATATGATGAAAGCGGAACGGAGGGAGCGGTGCAATATTTCTCTGCTTATCTGACCGAATATGCGCTATCGGTCGACAATATCTTCGTCATCCTGCTAATCCTGAAATACTTCAAGGTCAATGAGGCCTATTATCACAAGATCCTGTTTTGGGGAATTCTGGGTGCGATAGTGTTCAGGGGTATTTTTATCTTCGTCGGCGCAGTGATGATTGAGAAGTTTCACTGGCTGCTTTACATCTTTGGCGTCTTCCTGGTTTACTCCGGTATTCGCATCTATTTCGAAGACGGGGACGAAAAGATCGATCCGGAAAAAAACCCAATCCTGCGCTTCTGCAAGAGGTATCTGCCAATGACCCATCTGGATCACGGCGGAAATTTTGTGATCCGGGAAAACGGAAAACTGTTGTTCACGCCTCTTTTCCTTGTCATTGTATTGATCGAGACAACGGACCTCATATTCGCATTTGACTCCATCCCGGCCGCGTTTGCTATCACACAGAATCCATTCCTCATCTACACTTCCAATATTTTCGCGGTCATGGGCCTGAGGGCGATGTTCTTCCTCCTGGCGGGCATAATTGATAAATTCTACCTGCTTCAGAAAGGATTGTCCATCATATTGTTTTTTATAGGAGCAAAGATGTTGCTGGACATCTGGCACATCGAGGTCAATGTCTATCTTTCGTTCACGGTCATCATCGTTACGCTGACGCTCTCAATCGTGTTTTCTGTGCTCATCCCGAGAAGGTTAAAAGAAACGCAGGAAGAGGAAGCTTAGGGTGTTATCCCTTCAGTGAACAGATTCTTTGGAAGGATCCTCATCAATACAGGCAACGTCAGGAATTTTCGCGGAAGAGAAATTATCAGAAACGTTGGGATGGTTTTAAGGATTTGAACCAGCCCTAAACGTATCTTTTCCTTTTCTTCAGGGGTCAAATCGTTCGACCGGGATTTCCGCAGAAGCTCAACCAGTTCCGCATTCTCCTGAAGTTCCTTTGATAACCTTTGTTTATTCTTGTCTGCGATCTTCGCCACCCGCCGGATAAACTGTTCGCTCACCTGCTGATAGTCCTGGTTGTTTTGAAGATAGGATAACTGCTCCCAGTTTTCGAGCACAAAGCCCTCTATGGCGATAAGACTGTTTTCGAGATCATCTTCGTTGAAGCCCAGATGTTGGGTGAAGGTCTTAAGGAAATCCATTTCGATCTCTTCCACCCTTTTGTCAGCCCAGATCGTCAGAATGGCAATCTCCAAAAAGAATTTCTTTAGTATCCACGAATTTTCGGAAGGCAGATTGATCTCCTGCACTTCAATTCCCCGCTCGAAAATGCGCACTGCCTCCTTTCGTTTGTCGGATGACAGGTCCGTACTGTGGAGGAAAAAATCCAACAGTTTCTTTTCCTCGTATACTATTTCTTTATTCGCGTGTGACGCTGCGGCAATTACTTTCACTACCGAGAAGCGCAATTCGTCGCGCTCATAGCGGAAGAAATCAGCGACGATCCTGTCGGCATTTGTGTGAATCCATTGGCCGAAAATGAATACATCAAGGAAGAGCAGGCTGTTGTGAAAAAAGTAGGTCCAGAAGTTACCTTCAAAATCGATGGTGCGTTCTATGCGTTTATCGAGAATTCTTTCAACCAGTTCCGTTGGCGACTTTCTTTTGCCGAAGAGCGGCTTGACGGGCGTTGACAGTTCGGGAAAGATATTGTTGTAGAAGTTGCCAATGTGTTCAAGCGTTCGTTCAATCGCTTGGGAAATATTGATCGGCGTTCCATTTTGCTTCTCATAAAAAAGAAGCGAACTGCTTATAAGGCTTTCCGCAAGCAGGACTTTCATCTTTTCGCGGTTGTGCCACGAGTCCTGGTCCGGGTGGCCTGACACACCAATGGATTGTCCATACATCAGACCTGTCGGCTGAATGATACGATAGAGGGAATGCTCGGGATGTGATCGCTTACGTGCTGCGTCTGTTGTCAGTTCCCGTAACATTTCTGTGCGGAACTCGATGTACTTGCTAAGCCAACCCTTCTCGTTTGGATTCATGCTATCATTTGTAATCAGAGAATTCCCCTGGTGAAACCGATATAATTTTTCAGGTCCGAATTAACAAGTCAGGTGCTTTTTTGTTCTGTCGTCATGCGTCTGCAACCTGGCGAAAACCGATCAGGGCACGGGCGCAAGTCCAGTTAATTTAAATATTAAAAACCATTATTTCAAAGTGGCTTTCCACCCTTTCAGTTCCAGATTCCTCGCAGATGATTCCACTTTTTTTTGTAGTGATACCTTGAATTTATCGAGCCTTTTTGCAAGTGCCTTGTCGCCTGAGCCCAGGATCTGAGCGGCGAGGATACCTGCATTCCGGGCGCCGTTCAATGCCACGGTGGCGACCGGCACGCCTGATGGCATCTGAAGGATAGAGAGCACCGAGTCCCAGCCATCAATGGAATTTGAGGATTTCACAGGAACTCCGATCACGGGCAGGGATGTGAGCGATGCTACCATGCCAGGCAGGTGCGCAGCCCCGCCAGCTCCGGCGACAATGACCTGTATGCCGCGCTTTCTGGCGGATGATGCATATTCTACCATTCTCGTCGGAGTTCTGTGCGCAGACACTACGGTTAACTCATAAGTGACGCCAAATTCTTCCAGGATTTCTGCAGCGTCTTTCATGATCTTCAGATCACTTTCGCTGCCCATGATGATTCCTACCAATGGTTTTTTCATATTGAATCTGTTGCGCGAGGCCTTTTGAGCTAAGCGATGACTTTTAGCGTTTCCTTTACGAAATTGACTTTCTTCCTTAAGGTCGCAATATCGTTGTCGAGAATAGTAACGTGGCCCATTTTTCGGAAGGGTTTCGTCATTTTCTTGCCGTAAAGATGCACAAAGACCCCGGGTGTTTGCATAGTCTCTTCAAACCCGACATAACGCGCGGGACCGGAGTATCCGGATTCCCCGAGCAAATTGACCATTGCACTTGGCATGAGCGCGGTTGTCTCCCCCAAAGGGAGGTTCAGAATAGCGCGGAGATGTTGTTCATATTGCGATGTCAGGTTTGCCTCGATCGTTTGATGACCACTGTTGTGTGGCCGCGGCGCGATCTCGTTTACCAGGATCCTCCCATCTTTCTGCACAAACATTTCAACGGCGAGCAGGCCGGTCATGTTCAGATCTGTTATAACTTTTCTTGCGATCGCGTCAGCCTCTGCGGCAATAGCCGGCGCAATATCCGCAGGTGAGAAAAGATACTCGACCAGGTTCTGAACGGGATGGAAAACCATCTCCACTACAGGAAATGTTTTTACTTCACCGCGTTGATTCCGCGCAACGATAACGGCGATCTCTTTTTGAAAGTCGATTAGCTTCTCAACCAACCCCGGAGCGTCCCATGCCTTACCGAGGTCCTTTTCCGCTCTCAGCAGTTGAACACCTCGTCCGTCGTATCCTTCGCGTCCAAGCTTGTTAACGAATGGAAGAAACGCCCGGTGTTTCCTGACTGCCTCGGCGTTTTCAGTCAGGTAAAATTCGGCTGTAGGTATACCGTTATTCTTGTAGAAGGTTTTCTGGACGCGTTTGTCCTGGATAAGTTCAACGACTTCCGGTTCGGGAAATACTTTCTTACCTCTCGAGGCAAGTTCCTTCAAAGCGGCGGTATTTACGTTTTCAATTTCAATCGTGATGACATCACACTTCGATCCGAACCTGATCACCGTATCATAGTCAGTTAACTTCCCGCAATAAAACTCAGTTAGTCCCGAGCAGGGCGCTTGCGGATCCGGATCGAGTACGGCAAAGGAAATATCAAGGTCTATACCGGATTGTATCAGCATCCGCCCCAGCTGTCCGCCTCCGAGAATACCGACCTTAAAATTTTGCTGGAATGATGTGCTCACAACTCAGGCTTTGGTACGAATCACGTAAAAATTATTGACCCTTGAAATCTCCGACGACCACATCGGTTATTTTATCCCCGACCTGGATATAATCCACCACCTGCATGCCATCCACTACTTCGGCAAAGATGGTGTATCTGCCATCGAGGTGTGGGGTAGGCGAGTGGGTGATAAACCACTGGGTTCCCTCGGTGTCTTTGCCGGCCGAAGCCATACCTACACTCCCCGTTCCGTAAAGCCGTGGTGTGAATTCCGAACGAATGGAGTAATCTTCACCTCCCCAACCATCGCCGCGCTTGCACCCAGCCTGAATAACAAAATTGGGGACAACGCGATGAAAAAATCTTTGATCGAAATAATCTTTCATCGCAAGGGCGACGAAGTTCGCCACTGAGCCCGGGGCCTCATTCACGAGGAGACTGACGACAATATTCCCGCGGGTGGTCTTTATGGTAACGTGATGCCCTTGCGGGATCCGTTTGACCAGCGCCCAGTCAATCGGATGGTTGAATTCATTCTCAACCTTTGCCTGCGTCCGTCCCTCGAAGTGCGCAATTGCCGCTTCAACGGACTGAAGCGCCTCATTGTCTTCCGGCAACTTCAATCGTTTCTTTACATCGTGCAGAAAGGACGCGTCCTTGAGGATCGGCCGGAACTGCAACGCGGAGTCAGCGAGGGTAGCGGCTATCGTTCCCAGTACGGCCGCATCATGCTGTGAGGTTAGAATTGCTTTGTATGACTGCGCGAAGCGTACTCTGTCCGAAGTGGTCAGGTCCTTGATGTTGCTCATTGCCGAAAGGGATGCTGCGGCCGAAGACCGGACCACGGCGGTGTCGGCGGTGTCAAGTTCGCGTGCAACGAATGAAAATGCAGGTGCGTAATGTTTTAAAGCGCCCAG
>CBFGXV010000007.1:0-16362 GCA_965652755.1 uncultured Chryseosolibacter sp.
GGCGACGACTGCCTTGACCAGCGTGTAGAAGATTTCATTTTTCGTCTGGAACCCAACGAAAGCCTCACTGATTTCGAGATAGGCCTTGATGCCGGCCTGGCAAACGGGGTAAGTTCGGTGAAATATCTGGTCTTTAACCGATACAACAGCTCCGATTCAATCGAGATTGACCTCAATTTCGCCGTCGAGGAACGATCGGCCAAACTTGACATATTCACCCATCCGCAGATCATTCTCCACGACGTATATCCAAACCCCGTGGTGGATTACGCCTTCGTTAACTATGACCTGCTTAACCCCGAGACGGATGCGAAGATCATAATCCACAACATCCTCGGGAATATGATAGACGAATACGACCTGCCAGCATCGGAGAACAAGGTAAAGATCCGCGCTGAATCCATGAATGCCGGCATTTATTTCTACACCCTTTACCTTGATAATGAGGGGGTTGTCACCCGGAAACTCATTGTCAAGAAATAAATCTCCCGATTTTATCGTCCTTCATCATAATACCAGCCTAAACCCGTTTACTGTTCTTACTGTTTATACTATATTTGCGGGCTTATGCGGAAAGTATCAGGACCAGTCAGCTTTATCTTAATTCTTCTTATTTCGTTTTCCTGCAGCAATTTCAGGAAAATTGAAAAAAGTCAGGATTGGAGGGTGAAATACGAAGCAGGGCTCAACTATTACAACAAGAAGGATTATTACCGGGCTTCCGTTCTGTTTGAGCAGATTCTTCCAATCGTTCGCGGTCTGCCTGAGGGCGAAAAGGTCCAGTTCTACCTGGCTTACTGCCAGTATTACGACAAGCTGTATCTGCTGGCATCAGAGCAGTTCAAGACTTTTTATGAAACGTATGGGCGGAGTAGTTTAGCGGAGGAAGCTCGCTTTATGCACGCTTTTTCCCTGTTCCAGTCGTCTCCGAACCCGAATCTCGACCAGAGCAGCAGCATCGAAGCGATGGCGGCCATGCAGCAGTTCATAAACCGCTTTCCCAACAGCCAGTTTCGCGACCGCGCCGTCGAAGTCATTTCTACGACACAGGTGAAGCTGGAGAAGAAGGGCTTCGAGAATGCGCGTCAGTACTATAAAATGAAATATTATAAGGCTGCCATCGTAGCCCTGAATAATTTCAAGGAGAATTTTCCGGATTCAAAGTACATCGAGGAGGTTTATTACCTCGTAATTTTGTCCGAGTACAAGCTGGCACAGCAGAGCCTTCCATCAAGGCAAACGCAGCGCTACAAGGCAGTAGTTGACCATTACCTCGAGTTTCTCGACCGTTATCCGGAAAGCGAGTTTCTCAAGGATGCAGAAAAATTATACGGCGAAAGCCTGGAGAAAGTAAATTCAAAGATCACAAATTCATAATTATATGGCAGTACAATCATCTGTAATCACCCGCGACCTCGATAAAATTGCAGCCCAAACGGGTAATGTATACGAATCAGTTGTAATCATTTCGAAGAGAGCCCGCCAGATTGCCGTGAACATCAAGGAAGAGCTGAACAACAAACTTGCAGAGTTCGCTACCACCGTTGACAATCTTGAAGAAGTTTTTGAGAACCGCGAGCAGATCGAGATCTCGAAATTCTATGAGCGTCTGCCGAAACCGACGACGACGGCAACCGAAGAATTCCTCGAGGCTAAACTGAACCACAGGCTCAGAAATGAGCTCGAGGAGAAGCTTGACTAGATTCAGGTATCCCGGCGCTGGCCTCTGAGCGATCGAAAGCCGCCGGAGGATCGTATCCGCCCGGATCCCCTGTGTCGTGAGTTTGGCGGCAGACCCGGATGTAGATGACTTTGGTATTTCTTAATTCGTCATTCGTCATTTTCAAGAGGTGCTCAAAGACAAAAAAATAATTCTCGGTGTTTGCGGCAGCATCGCGGCGTATAAGAGCGCGGTGCTAACCCGGCTTCTTGTTAAGGAAGGAGCGCACGTGAAGGTGATCATGACGCCGTCCGCCAAGGATTTTATCACACCGCTTACCCTCTCCACGCTTTCCAAAAATCCTGTTCTCTCCGAATTCGCCAGGGACAAGACCGGGCAGTGGAACAACCACGTCGAGCTGGGACTGTGGGCTGATGCCCTGGTCATCGCTCCGGCGAGCGCAAATACCCTGGCCAAAATGGCAAACGGACTTTGTGACAATCTTCTGCTTGCGGTGTATCTCTCCGCGCGCTGCCCGGTTTTCATCGCTCCTGCCATGGACCTGGACATGCTTCAACATCCGTCCACGCAGCGAAACCTTAAAGTCGTAAATGCTGCCGGGAACCGAATCATCGACACGGAATTCGGCGAACTCGCCAGCGGGTTAACCGGTCAGGGCCGCATGGCGGAACCGGAAACGATACTGGAACAACTCAACACATTCTTTCATGCCGGCCAGGCTCTGTCGGGAAAAAAAGTCCTCGTCACCGCAGGCCCGACGCACGAAGCGATCGATCCCGTCAGGTTCATCAGCAATCATTCCAGCGGGAAGATGGGGTTTGCTATAGCCGAAGCGCTGGCTAACCACGGCGCGGATGTAAATCTTGTCACCGGACCAACACAGCAACATACGCAACACCCCCGTATCCGCGTTAAACATGTAACGAGTGCCAAAGAGATGTTGGATTCCTGCTCCGAATATTTCGATGGCTCCGACATCACGGTATTATCGGCAGCCGTTGCCGACTACAAACCTGTGGAAGCTGCCCTTCAGAAGATCAAGAAAAAGGACGAGGTCCTCAACCTTGCGCTGACGAGGACGGACGACATCGCAGCAACCCTCGGCAAGCGCAAGCAAAATGGCCAGGTGATTGTCGGATTCGCGCTGGAAACGGAAGAGGAAGAAGGTAACGCACTGAAAAAACTGCAATCCAAGAATTTTGATCTTATTGTGCTGAACTCTCTCAACGACGCGGGTGCAGGCTTTGGCCACGATACAAATAAGATCACCATCATGGATGGAAAAAAGAAATCAACGTTTGACCTGAAGAGCAAGAAAAATGTTGCAGCGGATATTGTCCAGGCTATCATCGAAAAAATTCATGCATAAGATCATTCTACTCATATTCCTTGGCTTACCATTTTCCACCCTTGCACAGGAGTTGAATTGCGCCGTGTCCATCAACGCGACCCAGATCCAGACCTCGGATGCCGGGATATTCAAGGATATGGAAAACGCCATCGAACAATTCATGAATGGAAGGAAATGGACCAATGATACTTACAAGACCCATGAGAAGATCGTCTGCAATTTCCTGATAACCATCACGAAGATGCCGGCCATCGGCAGCTTCTCCGCTTCCGTGCAGGTGCAATCCGCGCGACCGGTCTACAACAGCACATATACCAGTCTGCTTTTTAATTTCGCCGACAGGGAATGGGAGTTTGAATATATCGAGTCGATGCCGCTCGAATATAACGACAACACCTTTACGAGCAACCTCACCTCGATGCTGGCGTACTACGCATATCTCATGATCGGACTCGATTACGACTCGTTCAGCGAACTCGGCGGGACCCCTTATTTTCAACGCGCGCTGGCGGTAGTGAACAACGCACAACAATCAAATTTACCGGGCTGGCAGGCTATCGGCAGCAACCGCAACCGTTACTGGATGGTGGAAAACCTGAACAACCCGCAGATGACCGACCTGCGCAAAGCGATCTATAACTACCATCGCCTGGGTCTCGATACTTTTGAAACCAATCCCGACGAAAGCAGGCAGGTGATCCTCAACGGACTGCGGGAAATCAAGAAGGTCCGCGATGTCAATCCGAACTCCATCCTCGTGGTCAGTTTTTTCGATGCGAAGGGCAAGGAAATTGCAAATATTTTCAGCGACGGGAATATCCAGGTGCGTCGCCAGGCTTACGACATCGTCACTGCGATCGACCCCTCCAACCGGACGACCTACGAAAAAATGATCCAGAATTAATTTCGAACTGGTCTTATCTCCCCCATTCTGCTTATTTTCGGTGCAGCATCGTCAGGAGACGCTTGGCTTATCATCTTAATAACCGGAATAACGATCTCACCTCATGACGCGACAGCTACGGTTGAACTCAGTGGACCAATTTCAAAAAAGGCTGAAAGATTTTATCGGTAAAAAAATTAATATTGTAATGTGCAACCGTCGCGTTCTGTTTGGCGAACTGCGAAAGCTTGATGAAAGGGAATTGACATTCGTGAACATGCGGCAACAAGCGGTTACACTTTCGCTCACAGACATCAGTGAGATCTATCTTGACTTTATAGAATAATGCTCAAGCATTTAACAATAAGGAATTACGCACTTATCCGTCTACTGGAGATGGAGCCTTCGTCGCATCTCAATGTGATAACAGGCGAAACCGGAGCGGGAAAGTCTATCATGCTCGGTGCAATCGGCTTGCTGATGGGCAACCGCGCCGACACCAGGGTGATGTGGGATGAAAATGAGAAATGCGTCATCGAAGGCATTTTCAATATTGGTAACTATAAATTGAAATCGTTCTTCCGGGAAGAAGACCTCGACTACGCCGATGAAACCGTTGTGCGCCGTGAGATCAGCCCCGGCGGAAAATCCCGTGCTTTTATCAACGACACACCCGTAACGCTTGAAACGATGCGCGGGCTTGGCAGCCGCCTGATGGACATCCATTCTCAGCATGAGACCCTGGAACTGGGCAATCAATCCTTCCAGCTCCGGCTGATCGATTCGTACGCAGAGAACAACGCAATCAGAGAGGCTTATAGTCACGCGTGGTCGGCATTTCAGGACGCCAGAAAGAAATACGAAACGCTGACGGGTGAAGCTACAAGTCTGCGCGAGGAATCTGACTACATCAATTTTCAGCTCGAGGAACTCACCAAGGCCGACTTCGATGACAGCGAGCAGGAGGAGCTCGAAAAGGAAATGAAGATAATGGAACACGCGGAGGAAATAAAAACGCGATTCAATTCCATCCTGCAGGTTCTGAATGCTTCGGATTTTTCGGCGCAGCAATCCCTCGCCGAAGTGCGGAATCACCTTCACGCTATTTCTTCATGGTCGGATGCGTATAAAACGTTGCTGGCCCGGCTCGAAAGTGTGAGGCTGGAACTCGAAGACATTACAATGGAAATCGAGAAGGAGGAGACAAACGTTGAGTTCGACCCTGAGCGATCTGAATTTGTGAAGGAACGGCTGAGTACACTCTATCGCCTTTTGAAGAAACACCGGATGTCGGATGTGAAAGAGTTGATCGCACTTCGTGAGAATCTTCAGGAAAAGGCCGTGCTGACCGGAAACCTGGACGAAGCGATTGAACAGGCGAAAAAGGCACTCGACCATGCAGAGGCTGAAGTAAAGGCTATTGCGGGCAAATTGCGCGAGAGCAGGAAAAAAGCCTTCCCATCCCTGCGCAAGCAAATCACAAATCTCCTGCATGAACTCGGTATCCCGGAAGCAAACCTCGTAATAGAGTTAACGGAGACGCTACCGGGCGCTACCGGCGCAGATAAGGTGGATATTCTCTTCAGCGCCAACAAAGGTATATCGCCGCGTCCGCTTGCACAGGTCGCGTCCGGCGGCGAGTTTTCACGCGTCATGTTCTGCATCAAATACGTCATGGCTGAGAAATCTGCCATGCCCACGCTGGTGCTTGACGAGATCGACAACGGCGTTTCCGGTGAGATCGCCATCAAGCTCGGCAACCTGATGAAGCAAATGGCCAGCAACCATCAACTGATCACCATCAGCCACCTACCCCAGATCGCCGCCCGCGGTCAGGCGCACTATTACGTCTACAAGGACAACTCAGACAAAAAAACCGTCAGCAGCATCAAACTACTCAGCAACAACGAACGCGTCGAAGAGATCGCGAAAATGATCGGAGGGAATAAGCCGTCGAAGGTGGCACTTGAAAACGCCCGGGAACTGCTGACGGGGTATTGATGTGTTGGGGTGTTGAGGTGTTGAAGTGTTGAGGTAAAGCTCGAACCGAGCTCATCTGTACTTCCTGGATGCGCGGTCCTAACCGCATTCAATTGCACATAACCCCATTAAAGAAAGTGAGACCAGAGGACCGAAAGATCAATACCTCGTAGAAGTGTTGGGTGTTGAGGTGCTGATGTAATGCTCGAACTGCGCTCACCGGCACATCTGCATGGGTCATTTCGAACAACATTCTTGTTCAAGTGTCCTTCGCGGCGGTCAATACATCCACGCACAAATGAGACGCACCATCCCATTAAAGAACGATGAACCCAGAAGACAGAAACCTCAACACCTCAACACATCAACACATCAACACCTTATCCCCTCAACCTCCACACCTTATCATACACCAGCATCCCCTCATCAACAAGTTCTCTTACAACATCGACGAATAATTCCCGGTCACGGGGTTCAATTTCCTTTTCGAGCTGTTCGATACTTAGGGTATTTTGCTTCATCACCCGCAGAACCTGGTCGCGGAGGTTCTCAAAAGCTTTGAGGTTTTCGGATTTGCGGCGGCTGATACACACGTCGCAGATGCCGCACGTTTCTTCCGTGTGTTCATCGAAATATTGCTGAATGAATTGCATGCGACAGCGGAAGTTCGACTCCGCGAATTCCGTCATCGCCTTCATTTTCGAAAGAATGAGATTACGCCTCGTCTCGAGGCGGTGTGTGTCTATCGGAAGATTGTTTGCATCCTGTCTGGGGAGGATGTACGTAACCTGTGGCTTGTCGCGCATCGGCGAATAAACAAGGATCTTCAACTCGTCCAGATGATGGAGCATGGCGATCACCTCTTTCCGCTGGATCTTCAGGGCTTTTGCCAGCACCGATTCGTCTATGCGCACGAATGAAGCGAACATCTCCCCTCCATAAAGGCGAAGCATCATTTTGATCAACGGGTCGAATCTGGCATTCGCTACCTGGATCTCGTACAATTTAGTTTGATCAACGCCGATATGCAGGCTCGAAGGACTATAAAAGCTTTCGTTGAATTGAAGCATGCCTTCTTCTTCAAGCTTCCTGAGGCCGTTGAAGACCTCAATCGCATTCAGATGGAATCGCTCGCAAAAGTCGTGCATGTCAAAATCAAAGCTCTCCCCTTCCCCGCTGCCAAGCGCCAGCTGGTAGTAATTTGCAAGGCCCTGATACAGGACTTTGAGGTACGCCAGGGTTGGCTGCGACTGGGCAACCTTGAGCTCAAGATTGCTGATATCCGCATCCTGATAAAGTATAACTGCAAAAGCACGCTGTCCATCCCTTCCGGCACGACCGGCCTCCTGGTAGTACGATTCCAGGTTTTCGGGAAGGTCGAGGTGAATTACAACCCTTACATCGGGTTTGTCGATACCCATACCGAAAGCGTTGGTGGCGACCATCACCCGCTTCTGGTTCTTGATCCATTCATCCTGTCGGCGCGTCCGCTCCTCAAACGCCAACCCCGCGTGATAAAATGAAGCGGAAATATTTTTTTTATTCAGCCATTGGGCAGTCTCCTGGGTTGATTTTCGCGATCGCACATAAATGATCGCCGGGCCGTTAACTTTTTTCAGGATCTCGAGCAGCTTGCGATCCTTGTTCTCGGTCTTTCTGACTACAAAAGAAAGATTCTCGCGCGCAAATGACTTCCTGAAGAACGCGCTGTTCTTTTTGAACCGCAGCTTTTCAGCGATGTCTTCCTGGACGTGCGCTGTAGCCGACGCGGTTAGCGCAATGACAGGAACATCCGGATAGATCTCGCGCAGTGAAGCGATCTTCAGATAAGGGGGCCGGAAATCATAACCCCATTGGGAAATGCAATGCGCTTCATCGACTGAAATAAGAGCGATCTTCATCTGTCTGAAGCGCGCAAGAAATAGTTCCGTCTGGAGCCGTTCGGGACTGACATACAAAAACTTTATGTCGCCGTAAATTGCATTGTCGAGAAGCAGATCGATCTCATCGCGCCTCATTCCCGAGTGGATAGCCACAGCGTGAATATCGCGTTGCCTCAGTTGTTCAACCTGGTCCTTCATCAGTGCTATCAGGGGGGAGATCACAAGGCAGAGCCCATCCATGATCAAACCGGGGATCTGGAAACAGATCGACTTACCGCCACCGGTAGGCAACAGCGCAAGGGTATCCTTGCCGTCTAATACAGAATTGATAATATCCTCCTGTATCGGCCTGAAGGCCTGGTGTCCCCAATATTTCTGAAGAATGGATAGTGGTGTTTCCAAAGAATAAGTGCCCGCTGTTTGCAAGGCAATACGACCTTTAATATATGGTTTCTTTGCCGGATCCCTGATAAGTTTTCAGCGCGAACTTTGGCCTTGATCGGTTATCAACTCAGTCGCTGATTAGCACGGCATCCGTCAGAATAAAATTGATGTGGTCCAGGTCATTGGCGTTGAGCTTGAGTTTACCGCGCACGGTAATGAGATCATCCACCTGAAATCTGCCAGGGTCCTTTACGAAGTTCACTTCCGCCACTGATTCCGGTCCTCCGCCACCGCAAAAGAAACACTGGCTCATGGGGAACTTGGATATGATGATGTAGTCGTCCCCTTCAGGGGCAAAGGGCACATAAAAGCCTTCAAGTGTTATTTCCTTCCCTTCGAGTTTTTTTATATCCGCGGTAAAGGTCGGGTAGTATAAATATTCCGCGAGCTCTTCGTCGAACTTCGGCTCGAATTTCGTCTTGGCTAACAAACTCCACGCATCCGATTTTTGAGAATACGCTGCCGTAGTCAGAAGGATGAAGAGAACCGATAAGCGAATGTGTCTCATAATTTTTTAATCAGCCGAAGATAAAACCTTTGAAATGTCAGTGCGGTATGCCTGCAGTGCCGGAAGCGCGGCGCATACAATACCCAATAACAGGCTTGCCGCCAAAACTATTCCCTCTTCCGGAAGAAAGATCCAGCCGGAAATACCTGATCTGGCCGCTTCATCGAGAAAGAGCGGAACGAGGAACAGCGCGGAATGCGCGAGTGCGAGCCCCAGCAAGGCGCCGGAAAAACTAAGGGCGATGCCTTCCAGCAAAACCGAAAAGAAGATTTTTGTGCGCGAAGCGCCCATTGATCTCATAATGGCCAGGTCGTATTTCCTTTCCTTCAAAGAATTGTAAAGTGCAATAAAGATGCTCAGCGCTGAGATAAAAATAAGCATGAAGGCAAAACCTCTGAGGACAGAAACGCCGGCGCCAAGAATGGAAAACAACCGGGCAGTCTCGAACGCCGGCGACGCCGCCTGAAGACGGCTTTGACTGTTAACCCATCGCGGCATCTGGATGGCTCCCATGGCAGAACGATACTGGATGAGCAGCGATGTTATTTCCCGGGCAGAATCGCCCGCCCCGACTGAGGGAATCAACGGGGAGGCTAGACTATCTTCGATGCGCGTGGCATTACGGCCGTCCATGTCGTGGACCTTCCATATGCTCTCCACGCTTGTGAGTATGAGATTATCGAGTACGGTGTTTGTGCGCGCAAGAATCCCGGTGACTTTAAATTTATGCTCGTCATGCGCGTGCCCGGATTGCGTCAAACCATGATCGCTGGCAAATGTCGATCCGGGAGAGAGCGCCAGCCCGCGTGCCGCTGCGTAGCCTAACGTGACCGCCATCTCTTCCGACGAGGCCGAACCTTCCGCAATCGAAGCGTTGTAAAGCGCTCCATATGCCGGGGTCGTGCCCACGATCCGGTACCCACCGTAGCTGTCCCCCAACGCCATGGGTATTGCTTTTTTCACCAGACGATTTTTGGCGATCCGTTCCGCATCCCGCAGGCTGATATTTCCCGTGGGAAAATCGATGTGAAAAATATTGCAAAGGATGAGTTGCATCGGGCTTCCCTTTGCACCTACCACGAGATCAATACCCCTTGAGTTGGATGTCACCTTCTCCTGAAGCTGATCATTAACAAGGATGAGAAGCGTTACCACAGCAACGCCCAGACCTAAAAGAAAAATATTCAGGGCAGTATTCAGCGGCCTCGACCTCAGGTAATGCCAGACAAGTAACCACAGGTTCATAGGTCGATAGTAAGTTGCATTAGTTCATTCCGGAATGGCCCGGTATCTCAACCCGTTTGGAGATGATTGACTTCAGGCGATGATCGTGGGTGGCTACGATCAGCGTTGACTGATTCTGCTGCGAAACGTTCAGCAACAGGTTTATCACCCGCTCACAATTGAAATCGTCGAGCGCCGACGTCGGCTCGTCTGCGAGTATCACGTCGGGTTTGTTGAGTATGGCCCGTGCAATGGCTACACGCTGCGCTTCCCCCTGACTGAGTTCACTTATTTTTGCCCGCTTCTTTTCCCAGAGACCCAGCCGGGCAAGCACTTCGTCCACCCTGTTGTCGTCCTGCGGCACGTCGGCGAGAAACGGGGCCATCAACAAATTCTTTCTCACTGTCAAAGCGGAGATGAGGTGGTGACGTTGAAAGATCAGACCAATATGTCTTCCGCGAAACCTGTCGATCTGTGCTTCCGATATCTTCGATATGTCAAGGCCAGCGATCTGCACATGTCCCCGCTGGATCCTGAGTAACCCGGCCATCAAATGTAGAAGGGTTGTTTTTCCGCTGCCGGAATTACCTAGCAACAAAAGGCTCTTCCCCCCTTCGACAGTGAAATCCGGAAAGAAAATTTTCTTCCCCGGGCTATATTGATAAGCTAATGAAGATACCGCGACCATTTTGCCAGTTCACAAGGGGCCAATTTAAGAAGATTTGATTAAGGGGAAGAAAACCTGCTAACGACGAAACACTATTTCCACCCTGCGATTGATTTCTATCGATCCTCCGGATCCGCTAACGAGGGGTTGACTCTCTCCAAAACCCCGTGTCGCAATTCTCTTTTTACCGACCCCTTTTGAGATCAAATAATCTGCAGCGCTCCTGGCCCGGTTTTCGGACAGTCCCTGGTTGTATCCTTCATCTCCTCTTTCATCGGTGTGTCCGGAGAGCTCGACGGAGATGTCCGGATTCGCCAGGAGATATTTTACGAGGATGTCCAGGTCAAAATAGGATTCGGGCAGCAACGCATAGCTGTTAAATTCGAACTGGATGTTCTGTAGGACGTACGTTGCATTCAATTCAGGATCCGCCCCCGTAAATACAGGAAGCCGTTCCGTCGTCGGCGGCTCGGAATATTTTGGAACGACCTTTACGTCGTCGATGTAATAATACGCGCTGCCCGCAAGCATGGGCTCCGCAGCAGGGCGGAACTTGATAAAGTAGTGTCCGGTATTTTCATTGTCCGCGAAATTACCGATCGTCAAAAACCTTTCATCGCCTTTCGCCTTGTACTCAGCCGCTGCGAGCTCCCATGAACCGGTCTCGGGTGTCAATGCTGAATCCTTGACGAATGAAACGCTCGGCGAAAATCGCAGAGGCCGATCGTTGTTCGTCGTCACGAGGCTGTCTGACAACAGTACGGCTATCCGGTCTGTGGAATATTTCGAATAGGACGATAACTTGTACCTGAATTCGACCTGATACACCGAGTCCTTGATGAGTGGTTGGAGCAGCTTGCAATGCAAATATTCCCGATAGTCCTTGATATCCCGCCAAGTGTATATCCCCACGTACCCGAACCCGTCATATGCGTCTGCAACACCTGCCCAGTTGTAGGGAACGGCTGCTTCTCCTTCACTGCAGGAATTGAAATAATCGGGGGAACCGAAGGTCAGCGAACGCCAGGAATTAACGCGAAACTCGGAGGGGTTCTGACTGTATCCGCCGGGACAAACAAGATATTCTTCAAAGCTTCCGTTGGGCACCAGGTTCTGCGCCGCGAGAAGATTCGACCAGAGCAAAAGTGTTAAAGGCAGACAGCGGGTTGCGGTAACCTTCATCCAGTAAATGCTTACTTGTAATAAGTGACCTGCACGCGGAACCGCGGGTCTATGGCACCCAGTCTGTCGTAGGCAGATTTGGAGATCTTGATTATCAGCTTATCTGTCATGGCGGTGTCCGGAAGTTTTCCCATCACGCGGACGAACACCTCGCGGTTATTCATCTCATTTCGCACCTTCAGTATCGTTCCCATGGGCGCGCTGCGGTGCAAAGCAAGATATTTGCGGTTTCCATCCGTTCCCTCAATGAGCTCAGCCAGGCCAGCCTCGAGGATCTCATCTCCGCTCTTCAGCGATTCGGAGATGCGGATTGATTCTGCTGACTGTCCGGTCGGCGACGAAGAATTATCTCTTGAAGCCGGAGCGTTTTTCGCGACGGGAGCCGGCGTTGAACGTTCGGGCGCAGGAGATGTTACCTGCGTATTTTGGCGCTGAACGGGTTGGGACTCCCGTGTCTCTTTGACCGGAGGTGTATTGGATGCCGTGTTTTGTTCAGGCTGCGCGACGTAGAGCGTCTGACCAATGTTCAATTCATTCCCGTCAAGCTGATTCCAGTCTTTTAACTGGTCGACGGAAATTTCGTACTGACGCGCGATGGAAAAAAGCGTTTGCCCCTGCTGAACAGTGTGCACACCTTTCCGGGAGATAGGTTGAGGTTGTTCGTGCAGCACAGGTTGCGGTCGTTGTGTTGCGGATTGTTTGCGGATGATCAACTCCTGACCAACAGCCAGCGCGTTATCAGAAAGGTTATTCCACTTCTTAATGTCGTCTGCCGTAACCTGGTAAAGCCGGGAAATTGAATACAGAGTTTCTTTGGGCTCCACCCTGTGCACAGTTCCATCCTGCTGTCGGACCGCCCTGGGTTTAGCCGTATACGGTACTCTGAGGATCTGCCCGATCTCCAGACCACTCTGAGCTGACGAATTATGCTGAATGATCGCGTCAACGGTAGTCCTGTATCGCCGGCTGATCGCGAATAAAGTTTCTTTTTGTTCAACGCGGTGGATGACAAAGGTCTGGCCGTTCACAGTTTCAATACCAATGGAATCCCGCGGTATTTCATTATTCAGGCCAAGCGCAATCAGGAACAGTAGTTTAATCATACGATCTTATAGCTTATGAGCTCGTTTTTATTCTTTACAAATATCAGGTGACCTGAAAAGATGAAAAAGGTATCAAGTCCCACACCCTTCAGGTTCTCTCCCAGCTTTTCTTTTAACAGAATTTCTCCGCTGGCGTTTAATCCATACAAATAGTTAGCCAAACCTGTTTCCGTCACAAATACTGACACAATGATCAGGTCTTCGTATTCCAGGTATTCGATGGCGGCTACTGCCAGAATTGCCAACCGGGACGCAAAAAAATCCTTTACGGTGTTGAAATGCGCTGTGCCCTCCTCGTATTGAAACGGTCGAATTACAGGAAAATTTTGTAAATCCGCCAAATCAAAATCGACTGGAGGGACAGGCCGCCCGGTGAATAAATCCAAAATAGTCTCCCTTTCCGGGAATCTCGTGTCTATGCCCCTGACGTAAAGGCTGTTTACACTCGTAAGGGAGAAGCCATTGTGCCACCATACCATTCGCCCCTGTTGAACATCAAACGCTACAACGCTTTTTTTGTCGGGATTACTGGCATCGGTATACACAGTAAACAACAAAACATCACCTGATACGGCCCTCAAACTTACCCACCACTGCTCTTCGAGCCTGAGATCCTTCCATAACCATTGATTATTTCGTAAATTCAACGCTGAAAAAGACACGGATTTTTCCTGAGCGTCCCTCACTTCGAGGAACAGTCTCTGGTTATCTCCATCGGCCAGGGTATTCCAGATGACGCCGTCAAATGTATGGGATAAGTCAAATTCAAACTTACTAGCCAATTTTATAGACCCTGTTTACTATTGAAATATTTCGAAAGGTATGAAAAATCCAATGCTCCTGCTGATTGCAATCTTTTCCGCAACAACCCTGTTCGCACAACAGAAGGTTCTGGTCATGGACATCAAGGACGTCATCGACCCGCGGATGCACCGGTACGTTGATCTCGCATTAAGAGAAGCCGGAGATATCAAAGCGGACATCGTCATCATCGAGATGGATACGTACGGCGGTATCCTCACGGATGCCAAAGAGATCGTTGATAAGATCATGCACTTCAAAAAACCTGTATGGGTGTTCATCAACAGCGATGCAGCCTCTGCCGGTGCGCTCATTTCGATCGCGTGCGACAGCATCTATATGTCGCCTGGTGCCAGCATCGGTGCAGCAACAGTCGTCGATGGCGAAGGTCAGAAGGCGCCGGATAAATATCAGTCGTACATGCGTTCAATTATGCGGGCAACTGCCGAAGAGAACGGCCGCGACCCGCGCATCGCAGAAGGTATGGTTGATGAAGCGCTGGAGATCGAAGGAGTGAAAGAAAAAGGTCAGATCATCACCTTCTCAACATCCGAAGCGCTGACGCACGGATTCTGTGAAGCAAGGGTCGAATCCATCGATGCAATTCTCGAACGCAATGGTATTAAGAACTTTACCATTCACAAGTTTGAGCTTGGCTTGTCGGAAAAGATCATCAGCATTGTACTCAATCCATTTATCAGCAGTATCCTCATACTGATCATCATCGCCGGTATTTACTTCGAGATGCAGACTCCGGGTCTTGGCTTCGCCGGCCTCGCCGCTCTCGTGGCGCTGATACTTTATCTCGTGCCTTACTATCTGAACGGCCTTGCCGCCAATTGGGAGATCATTGCATTCTTTATCGGATTGGCCCTCATAGCAGTCGAGATCTTTGTACTGCCGGGGTTCGGCGTAGCCGGAATTGCCGGCATCGTTCTTACTGTTGGATCTCTTTTTCTCATCATGATCAATAATGACGCTTTTGATTTTGAGTTTGTCGCTATGAACGATCTCCTGTATGCGCTAGCCGCAGCTCTGGGAGGAACACTCGGCGGCATGATACTATTGCTGGTCGGGGGATCGAAATTACCTGACACCCGGTTTTTCAAACATGTTGCTCTCACCGACACGCAAAACAGGTCAGACGGATACGTGTCGTTCCAATTGTCAGAGTCGGTGCTGGGGAAGAGAGGAACCGCTGAGACAGTGCTGCGTCCAAGCGGCAAAGTTATGATCGACGGAAAAATGTTCGACGCATACACGCGCGGCGACTATATTCAAAAAGGTCAGACTGTGGAAGTTATAAGCGAGGAAGGCCCATCCCTAAAAGTCAAATTGGTGTCGTAATTTCCGCGCTGGCTTCGTACCTTTGCCGCAAGCCCTTCGAAATTTATTTATCCGCCTGCGCAGCAGCGCCGGGCAGACAACCCCATTCCTTTTATAATGTAAACTTTAATACGTCGGACTATGCAAATTACAAAAAACAAAGTGGCCTCAATTCATTATACACTTCGCGACGATGAAGGTACCGTCATCGACTCGAGTGAAGGCCGCGATCCGCTTCACTACCTTCATGGCGCCGGAAACCTGATTCCCGGCATGGAAGAAGGTCTGGAAGGAAAGTCAAAAGGTGAAAAACTAAACCTGAAGATCGAACCTGAAAAAGGATATGGTGAGAAAGATGAAAACCTGATTCAACAAGTTCCGCGCTCTGCTTTCGGCGAACAGGAAGTGAAAACAGGTATGCGGTTTTCAACAAATCAGGGTGGCGTCGTAACCGTTACTGACGTTGGACTCGAATCCGTCACGGTAGATGGCAACCACCCGCTCGCGGGTGTTCCACTGAACTTCGACGTTGAAATCGTGGAAGTGCGGAACGCCACGGACGAAGAGATCTCCCACGGTCACGTTCACGGGGCAGGCGGTCATCACCATTGATCAATATCATTTCAAAAGCAAAACCCGCGTCATCCGATGCGGGTTTTGTTTTTATCTCGACAGGACAATCTTTCCTGTATACCGTTTTTCAACCCCATTTTCCGGAATCACAAGCTGGTAAAAATACAACCCGTTCGGCAGCACCCGACCGTCCCGGCCGGAACCGTCCCAGCGCAGTTTGTTTTGTCCAACCCGCAGCCCGGTGTCCGCGCCAAACGCGGCAACGATTTCGCCATTCACGGAGGTAACATTAAATCTAAAGGATGAATAGTGGGACTGATCTCCTGAAACGACTATATCAATATTCGTTTCAGCGAAGAACGGATTCGGGTATGCCGCGGAAACAGCGATCGATTGCTCCTCTGAAACGTTGAAGCTGATCTCGTAGAATCCTTCGTCACGCGGATTACCAGTGGCGTCGCGCACCTGTACCTTTAGAATATAATTCCCGCTTACAAGTGTTGGTGTGAAACGAACCTGAAAGTCGGATGTTGCAGTCGCAGGCTCCCATGTTATATCATTCCCTGATAAATCCCCTGCAACCAGCGACCGCCGAATCGTTCAAGAAGATAAGTCCACCCACTCCGAATGATACGACATACTTTACGGTCGAGTTCGAAACGGTCTCAAAGGCAGGATTGAATGACGTGAGGGTGTTCGTGAATCCCCGCGTGATACCCGAGCAGTCCTACGACAACAATATTATCGGACTTCCCG
>CBFGXV010000008.1:0-16241 GCA_965652755.1 uncultured Chryseosolibacter sp.
GCTGTTTGAACTGCGCCAGAACGTAAGGACACAAAGGAATAACTTTTAGATGTTCGCGACGGAAACATCACAGTCTATCACACGTAAGTTGCCGAGGCGCTAAAGGGTCAGCGTATAGCAATGAAACTGTTGTCTGAAATGGTTGGCTACGCGCGTCGGGAACATCTAAAAGTTATTCCTTTGTGTCCTTACGTTCTGGCGCAGTTCAAACGGCACCCTGACCAGTACGCGGATATTTGGAACAAAACGTGGCATAATAAATAGTCAGATTCATGCATCAGAAAAATATAAAGACCGGTGGGAGGAAAATAGAAGAAGCAAAAAAAGCTTTGATCATGCTGCATGGGCGCGGCGCTCCGGCCGAAGACATCCTCGGCCTTGCGAGCCATCTTGCTGTCAGCGATTTCGCATTGTTCGCACCACAGGCAACCAATTACACATGGTATCCCTATTCATTCCTCGTTCCACCGAGGCAGAACGAGCCGTGGCTTTCCTCAGCGCTTGGTCTTCTGAGTGATCTCGTCAGCGATATCAACCGGGCTGGGATCGGATCGGAAAACATTTACTTCACAGGCTTTTCCCAGGGCGCATGTCTGACCCTTGAATTCATAACCCGCAATGCGCGGAAGTGGGGCGGGGCTGCAGCGTTTACCGGAGGATTGATCGGAGATCGGATCTATGCGGAAAATTATCAGGGGGACTTTGACGGAATGTCAATCTTCATCGGTTCGAGTGATCCCGATCCTCACGTCCCCGTCGCACGAGTGAAAGAGACAACGAGGATACTCACAGGCATGAACGCGTCAGTACAGGAAAAGATCTATCCCAATCTCGGACATACCATCAGCGGAAATGAGATCACACTTGCTAACAAATGGGTCTTCGGATCCAAATGAGTTTAACATTTACCTTCTATTTCATTAATGTATCCAGCCATGTTCGACATCGTACGCGTTTTCAGTGATGCAAGGGGCGAAAGTCATTTTGAGGATGTTGCCGTCACATTAAAGAACCAGGGCAGCGTCGGCTGGCTATCCGATCCTGTCAACGCCCGGCACGTAATCTTCCGCGAGGTAGAGCCCGCGTATGATTGGGATTTTCACTGCGCACCGGAAAAGCAATACATTGTTTTGCTCGATGGAGAAATTGAGATCGAAACCTCCCTTGGAGAAAAAAGAACCTTCAAGCCGGGGCAGATCCTTCTGATGGAAGACGTTTCAGGCAAGGGCCACAAGACGAGAAATATTTATCCGCAACGGAGAAAGTCATTGTTTATCACACTGCCCGACTAATTTATTGCATGCCGATTATCTTCGCGAATTATCATAACTTTCCCGCATGACAATCCTGTACCCTTTTGAGTTACTCGGGACATTTTTCTTTGCAATCTCGGGCGCGCTTGCGGTCCAGGATCATCATGATGATCTTTTTGGCGCGGGATTTCTGGGATTCGTCACGGCGATTGGCGGTGGTACATTGCGAGACATGATGCTGGGAAGCTACCCCCTGGTCTGGATAGGAGATATATTTTTCCTCTATTCCATTCTCGCAGGCGTATTGGTTGCCTACATCTTCTTCAACCCGTTGATGCGCCTGAAACGCACTTTCCTCTTTTTCGACACACTCGGCATCTCGTTTTTCACAGTCCTTGGAGTAGAAAAGGCACTCAACCTTGGCGTCAGTCCGGAGATTGCGGCGATCATGGGCATGTTCACGGCAGTGATGGGTGGTGTGATCAGGGATGTTTTAACCAACGAGACACCTGTGCTTTTCAGAAAAGAGATCTACGCCACCGCCTGCCTCGCCGGAGCAATTGTTTACCTGCTGTTGTTCAGGCTCGGCATCGACAGAAACATTAACATGGTTGTATCGATCGCGCTCATTTTTACCCTTCGGCTAGCCGCAGTCAAATACAAGCTTACGCTTCCGAATTTCCGCAAAGCCAGGACTTCGTGACGACTCTCAGCGGAGATCTGAATACAGCGCATCAGGACTTTGATTTGCCTCTTGCCAATCTCGCTCTGATCTTGCTGAGGAACTCCGGCGTGATGCCGAGATAAGAAGCGATGTTATGCTGTGGGACGCATGAAGGAATTCCAGGATACTTCTTGATGAAACGGAGATACCGTTCCTCGGCCGTGGAGCTCATGTTGTCGATAAGGCGTTGTTGACTTGCCACCAGCGAGTTCTCGATGAGTATACGAAAGAAGCGCTCAAACTTGGGAACCTTCTCATACAGGAGCTGCTGATTTTCCCGCGACAGCACCAACACCTCTGAGTCAGCAATCGATTCGATGTTCAGGATCGCCGGCTTCTGCGACAAAAGACTGTACATATCGGATATCCACCAGTCCTTCGTGGCAAAACTGAGGATGTGTTCCTTGCCATCGCGGTCTACGGTGAAACTTCTCAGGGCCCCGTCGAGTACAAAGGCGGAATGCCTGCAGACGATACCAGCCTCCAGAAACATTTTTTTTCGTTTGAGCGTGAGCGGCTCGAGCTGCGAAAGAAAAAAAGATTTTTCGTTCTCATTGAGGGTGATGTGCCGGGCAACGTTCTTAAGGATCAGTTCTGTTTCCATCCTGAGCGGGTAATTGGGCAAAAATAGGAATTTAAACGCTATTGCCGGAGTGTAATTTCTTAACTGGTTCAAGATCATTGTATCACCTATTCCTTACTTTTGACCTGAGCGATGATCATGGGCACAATGCCATATGGTGTAAATGCCCGAAGCAGAAAAAAAATTAACTTGTCTGCAGGATGGGATCTGTTTGCAGCTACTAAATAATTTAACAAAAGTTCTCGAAAAATGCAACAGCAAAACGCGAAATCTTCCAACATGAGTGCGAAACGGTCTGCGGCGCAGAAAGCGGTCGCGCTGATTGGCAATGGAATGACTGTGGGTCTCGGATCAGGGTCCACTTCTTCGATCGCCATCGGGCTGCTGGGTGAAAAGGTAAAGGCCGGATTAAACATTCGTGCGGTGGCTAGCTCACTCAAATCTGAAATACTCGCCAGAGAATCGGGAATAAGCGTGATCGACCCGTCCGATGCCGAGGTGATCGACATCGCCATCGACGGTGCTGACCAGGTGGATAAAAAAGGGAACCTCATCAAAGGGGGTGGCGGTTCGCTGCTGCGCGAAAAGATAATAGCCTACGCCAGCAAAAGGTTTCATGTGATGATCGACGATTCCAAACTCGTGGAACGGCTTGGAAGTTTTCCGCTCGCCGTCGAGATCGTTCCGTTTGCATCAGACCTGACATTGCGGATGATCCGCGACCTTGGATGTGAGCCGCGATGGAGAGAAGATGCTGGCAAGCGTTTTATTTCGGATAACGGTCACTATGTCGCCGACTGCAAGTTCGAGGAGCTCGCTGATCCGTCATGGCTTGATGTTAAACTCAAGCTGATCCCCGGTGTTGTGGAGACCGGAATTTTTTCTTCACAGATCGTCACGTCCATCCTGATCGGCTACAACGACCGCGAAGCAGTTGAAGTGCCCGTCAATCATTGACCTCAATTCATCGCTTGCATATTCGATCTCACTGCATTCTCCGGAATAAATATCCGTGCTGCAGAGATTACACAACTCCCAGGAACATGTTGCAATGCTGAACTCCTTTAAGTAAAGGTCATGCGGGGCCTGGTTTTCCATTTTCCCTTTGTAAAGTCGGGAAAGGCGACCGGTTTACATTTACCCGCGACAGACGCCTCGGATACAGGTGAGATCGCTGCAGATGTTACGGAGTCAAACACATCCCAGTCTGGCATCTTGTTTTCGCGCAATGCGAGTATGAGCCTGTGCCATGTGATCGGCGTGCGCGTGGAGTGCGACCCATGGCCCCGTGTGGCTCCTCCCTTTCGCTCCGGGGGATTATAGTTCTTTACCAGCGGGTGCTCGTATTCAGCCAGATACTTGTCGGCCGGCTCCCATTGATGTTCTTCAGGACTCATGCCTTCGATATAGATCTTTCGCGAATCGTGGTCGCGGAGATAAACGCCTTTCGTTCCCTGGATCCGATAACTTTCCCGCGGATGCGGCGTATGCGTATCGTGATTGAGCGTGATCATCTTGCCGTTGACCGTGCGTATAAGGGATGCGTTATAATCGCCGAGTTTATAATCCAGCCTGGCATAATGAGAATCCTTCCCGTAATTCTTTTCAGCATATTCCTTTAACATCACTGCTTTGGAGCTCATGGACACCAGAAAGTCAATGCGGTCGCCGTGGTTAATATCAAGGGCGGGAAGCATCTTGTTCATCGGATGGTCCGGATAGAGGTTGCCGTTCCTGTCAACAGCATGTTGAAGCCTCCACGGTTCCTCTTCCGGGTTGAACTTTACCATTCTAAGATCGTGGACGTATCCGGTTTCTGCGTGAATGATATCTCCGAGCAATCCTTTCTGGATCATGTTCAGCGCAGCAAGCTCGCCAAACCCTTCCAATCCGATTGTTGCCCACTTCCCGGTTTTTTCCCACGTCTCGACAAGTGACCACGCTTCATCGAGGGTAATGGCGATGGGCACTTCGCATACGGCATGCTTTCCGTTGTTCATTGCGGAAAGGCACATTGGCGTATGCCACTCCCACGGAGTACAGATAATGACTGCATCCAGTTGTTCTTTTTCGCAAAGACGTTTGAAATCTGTAGGACCATCGCCATACAGCGCAGGGGTTGGCCGGCCCGATTCCTCGACCCATCGCTTCGCCCGGTGCAATCGCGTCGCATTGATATCACATAAAGCGGGCACTTCTACGCCTTCTATGCCGAGACTCACATCGAGATGATACGAACCGCGTCCGCCTACTCCGATAAATCCAAGCCGTATCGGCTTTGGCTGGTTGCCGGAAGACGCTTTGGCTGTTGACGGCATCACCAGCCCCGTGAGGGCAGTTCCTCCCACAGCGACAGTCGACATTTTCAGGAAGCTTCTCCTGCCTTGGTTTGTTGTTGTCATATTTGATCGGATTTATATCGCGTTATTTTTTCTCTTTGCGCATTCCCAGGATCTTCAGCGCATTTTTGTTGTAGATCTTTTCGAGCACTTCGTCGGGGAGGTATATGCCGTAGATCATCCATCTGCCTTGCTGGTGATGGCTGGGAGACGGATCAAAATATTCGTCGTCGGTTTCAAGGAACCTGTAATACGTACGGTACGCCTCGGCGTTGGGGCGCGTATCAGTCCCAAACAGGATCCGGTCCTGATGGCGGATCATAAACTTCCGGGCGGTGTACGGTTGCCTTCCAAGTTCACTGATGCGCGCATCAATGTCGACGTACATGTTGGGATATTTTTCAAGCCACATCGATACCCTTCCGAGATCCTCAGCGAGATTTCCCACGTGCGTGGAAATAAAGATCGTCTGCGGATGCCGCTCAATGACCCGGTGCAACTGTGCGAGAATGTCTTCCTTTGAATAGGGATATTGTTCGCCATAATACGACCAGTCAGGGTGTGCTCCAAGCTCATCATACCGCTCATTATAACGGTCAACCGGGGTGTGAAACGCGACTGGATCCGAAACGTGGATCAAAACAGGGATGCCGAGCTCGCCGCACTTCGCCCAGATCGGATCGATGCGCGGGTCATCTACCGGAACAACTTTGCCTGTCTTGTCTTTTACCGTAAGGCCCAGCACTTTTGATATCTTCAAACCACGTATGCCCATGCCGACAGCTTCCCCGAGCTTACCCGCTTCGCTCTGACCAAAATCAGCCGCATCGATGCGTGAAAAGTCGGGCCGAAAAAAAACAAGGAACCTGTCAGGCGATATCTTGTTTGAAACGGTCAGATGTTCTTTGTAGAAATCCTTTTCGGAGCGACCGTCGAGACTTACACACATCCTCACTCCCGCCTTGTCCATTTCCTCCAGATATTTTTCAGTGTCCTGAAGATTTCCGAGGTGATTGTGAATATCGATGACCGGGAATCTTGGTTTGAGGATCACCGTTTCCTTTACAACCAGCTGGCTTTTCGGGCGCCAGTCGAGGAGCCGCAGATCACCGGTCGTTTTCTGGGCGTGGATCATAAAGGGATGAAACAACAAAGAAAAAAGCAGTGCGAAGGAGCACATGCAAACAGGCTTTTTCATTCTCACGTGTTAGGTTTAGATCGTGATCTGATAACTTACATGCACGGCCATGGCCATGCCGAAAACACCGCGTTGACATCCGGATCACTTCTTAAATGCCAGCGCCTGAATTTGAAAATAAGTTATCACTAATAATGGTCACACGGAAATGCACCGCGCGATTTGCGCGACCGTCTATGTAATTTTCCGGCGATGTCCTATATTCATCTTAAATTCACCATTCATTTTCCCCGCCTCATGAAAACGAAGAATATACAATTAATCTTTGAACGGATCATCGTTGTCGCGATCATCCTGCTCACCCCCTGCGGGTTTGCGCAATCACAGGAATTGTGTCAGGGTCATTATTACACCGAGCAGGAAGGCGCTGCAAAACTCAGCGCACTTAAAAACAGAATCGCAACTTCCGGAGAGTGGAAGATGCGTGCAGACAGTATCAGAACCCATGTCCGGCGCGGCATGGAACTGGATGTCTTCCCCGCCCGGACTGCCTTGAATCCTCGTTTCAGGAACAAGAAGATCCATGAAGGCTACTCCGTCGAATCGGTTGTCTTCGAAAGTTTGCCGGGGTTCTTTGTGACGGGCAATCTTTACATGCCTGCTGGGAAACACAGGAAAAGATCGCTTGCGGTGATCCTTGCTCCGCACGGGCATTTTCCAGAAGAGAATGATTACGGCAGATTTATGAAAGACATTCAGTACGGATCAGTTGCCATGGCAAAGATGGGTGCCATTGTTTTTGCTTATGACATGGTTGGATGGGGCGAGAGCGTTCAGCTTCCACACAAACATCAGAAGGTCCTTGCTTTTCAGACCTGGAACAGCATGCGGGCGATCGACTTTCTTCTTTCGATGCCCGAGGCGGACCCGTCGCGTATAGCGGTCACGGGAGCTTCCGGCGGCGGAACGCAAACCTTTATGCTTGCGGCCCTGGATGAACGCGTAAAAGTTTCCGTACCAGTTGTAATGGTAGCCGCGCATTTCTTCGGGGGTTGTTCATGCGAAAGCGGGATGCCCGTACATAAAAATGGAAACACGGTATATACCAACGCCGAGATTGCCAACAGTATCGCACCAAAACCCATGTTACTAATCTCCAACGGTAATGACTGGACAAGAAACAATGAGACTGTCGAATATCCTTTTTCGCAACACATCTATGGTTTGTTTGGAAAGCGGGAGAACGTAGAACTCGCGCACTTCCCCAAAGAAGGACACGATTACGGGACGAATAAACGGATGGCTGCATACCGGTTCCTCGCAAAACACCTTGATCTAGATTTGAAGAAGATCACCAACAACGGCGTGATCGACGAGGACTTCGCAGTGATCCACGATCAGAAGGATCTCAGATATTTCCGCGAAGGCGAACAAAAGGATCTCGTTACAGACGAGGATGTATACCGCATCTTCGTCGAAAGCAAAAAGAAAAAATAAGAACCATTCGTTAAGCCGGGGGGCCCATTTCAAAAATTGCAGCGTCCGTTCCGCTGGTATCCGGCATGCAGGAGAAGAGACTTCCGCTGAGCGGATATTCTTTCAACTCGTCGTCCGTAAGTCCCTGGCGCGCGGTGGTGATGTACATGGTATCAAGGTCCTTCCCGCCAAACGTACATGAAGTCACGTTTGGAGCCGGCACGCGGACGTCTGCGAGATGCCGGCCAGTAGCCGGGTCGTAGCGACCCACCCTGCCACCGCCCCAGAAACCTATCCATAGCATTCCTTCGGCATCAATACACATTCCGTCGGGTTGCTCGTTTCTGTTTTTAAAGTCAAGGATTATTTTTCCGTCGGTCAGTCCAACCCCTGGAGTGTGAAAGGTGAATTGTTTTACCCAGTATTCCGCGGAGTCGATAAAATACATTTGTTTGCCGTCGCGCGACCAACCCATGCCGTTGGCAATTGTAAGTCCGGAGAGCACTTTGTGGACCCGAAGATCTTTATCGACACAGTACAGCGATCCGGCTCCCGGTTTCGTGTCCGTGTGCATCGTGCCCACCCAGAACCGGCCGGCAGGATCACACTTGCCGTCGTTACACCGGTTTTCGGGAAGATCAGATTCGAGTTGTACAAGTGTTGACGCCTTGCCGGTTGCTGCATCGAATTTGGCGATCTCTCCCTGGAGTCCGAGTACGAAATTCCCATTCGATGCCGGCGCGATGGTGCTGACTTTTTTCGACATGGGCCAATGGCGATGTCGGCCTGTATGCGGCTCATGTCCGTGTATGACCTTTTCTTCGATGTCCACCCAGTACAACATCTGATGTATTGAATGCCAGAGCGGACCCTCCCCAAGCGTGTTTCCCGCCTCGAATACGGTAGTCGCTTCAATTGATTTTTTCGTCCCCATATTTTTCAACAGTCTGTTAAAGTTCATTTGGGTGATTTACACGTTCCGGTCCCGGCCTGGCTTCATCCGCCCCTGCGACTGAAATGTTTACTGCTTAATGACCGCCTTTGAGACATCTTTTCCCCCGAAAGTAATTTCCTTCTTCGCTTTCCGCGCATGGTTGCCACGCAATACGATTTCGCTTGACGCGGATCCGGTGAGATGAATGAATGCGCCAGTTCCGACAAGTGCGATCGATTCGCGGATGGTGCCGACGCTGACATCTACAAGCAGGATGACCGGCGCCATGCCGTCTTTCAAACCTTGCCGTGCAGAAAAGGAATCGACAACAAAATCCGAAACATTTTTCAAAACCAAAGCGCTTCCCCAGTTTTTCTCGGGCTTATCTTCCGACCATTTGACAGCAACGTCGCGGATCCTGAGACCTGTGACATTCTCAATCCTGAGCGCGTGTGAAGATCTCTTGTCCTTCGCATTTTCCGGGAGCATATAGAGCTGAACATTGGTAATTCGGATATTTTCGAGATGTTGATCTGCATGGCCAGTGATCGTGCTTGTACCCATGGCATGCACGGTGATATTATCAACCGTAATATCCCGGATCCTGCCAAGCTGGGATTTATCGCTGCGTTTCTTCAGTACAAACTTGCACATTTCTGAATCACCCCACCAATTCCAATGCCTGCGACTGGTCTCAATTGTCAGATTGCTGACTATGACATCGCTCACCGTCGCGCCGTCCTGTACGTTGATGCCGAATCCTTTGTTTGAGTTACGGATCACACAATTACTGAAGATAACGTGGCGTATATCCGCCTCGGTTTCCGTACCGATCATGAGCGGCGTTGAAGATGATGTGAGGATACAATTCGTCACCGTGATATTTTCGACAGGCCCGGCTTTTTTGTTATTCCGCGAAATTGACTTCAGTACAATTGCATCGTCGCCGGTTGTTATCACAGAATCGGAAATGGTGACATTTTTAGACGAGCAGATATCGATGCCATCGGCATTTACACCCTTTTCAAGATCCGAATAGATATACACGCCCTTCACAAATACCCTGTCACAATCGTTAAGCCTGACCGTCCACAGCGGTGAGTTGATGATCGATACACCCGAAAGCGTGAAGTCAGTACAATCGTTTATGATAAACATGAACGTGTTCATTGCCTCGCGGCTGCGGTAGTACCTGCGCATGTCGATGCCGGCGGAGCGGGCAATTTCGATTTCCCTGCTTATCTCCGGATCGACGCCGCGCATCTCCGTAAAGTCGTACTGCGCAAGTCCGTCGAGCGTGCCACTTCCTGTGACTGAAATGTTTCTCGCATTCTCAGCGAAGATCATTGACCTGCTTCCGGGCAGAAAGTCATTCCGGTCCTGGCTCAGGAACAGCGTTGCGCCGCCCTGAATATTGAGGGTTACATGATCGAGAAGCTTTACCGTTCCGACAGTGTATTGTCCGGGCGGAACTTCAACGATTCCTCCTCCAGCCGTAAAACAAGCCTCAATCGCCGCGCGGAAGGCTTGCGTTGCATTATCAGCACGTTGACCAGTCGCGCCATATTTCCGGACGTCGAAGTCCGTATGCAAGGGGGAGGTCTGACGTTCACTGAGTGCTGTTGCCGTCGCCGCACCGGAAGCTGCCAGCAGACACGTTCCTACCAATGCGGCACTCCGGGTAATAACAGTGCGTCTAACCGGGTCATGCGAAGCAGAACTGTTTTGTTTATTTTTCATGTAGCGTGTTTGTGGTTTAAAACTTCAGACGAGGGGCCGGCGTACGCTTCTTCCACAGCCGGGATCCCGTCAGAAGTCCTCGCATCTACAATCTAAATTCTGTTTCGTTCACAACAAAGCAGAAGGGCCGATTTCGCCGGAACCTGCCGTGTAATTAGTGGGATGTCAATAACATTTTTGCGGACTCGGAGTTCAGCGTTTGCACTTCTCCGGGATGGGCTTTGATTTACGCGCATGTTTAAAGCCGGGTTTGCTAACATTCCCTGCATGTGTTGAAAAGAAACAAATGATGCGCTCTCCCTCATGCGACCTTACATCGGCGTAAGTTGCGGAGTTGCGATGCCCCTGCACTCCTGCGTCCCAGGTTCGTAATAAGGCCCCGCTATACAGGAGTAAAGGAAAAGCCATAAAAGGTTTGCCCTTCCTTCCCATGTAAGAATTAAGCCTCCACGCCAAAAAGACACGTGAGCAAAGGTGATAGATTTGTCACAGTTCAGTCATGAAGTTATTCATTCTAATCTGCATTATTCTTCCCGCTACTTCAGGCGTAGGATTGACGCAGACACCCGCAGTCTTACACACCGAACTCGATCGGGCGGGAACCGATTCTCTCAAAATCAGCGCTTATCAGAATCTGATAAACCATTATAAGTACAGCAATATTGATTCTGCGCTCTATTATGCGAAGGAGGGATTGGATTATGCAAGAGAAAAGCAGTATGCCCCTGGCGAGGCTATCATGATCAATAACCTTGGCCAGGTAAACGAGCGCCATGGCTTCATGGAGCTTGCAGAAACGCAATATCTGCAAGCCCGCGAAATATTCAGGACGCTTGAGAACAAAAATGGAGTCGCGTCTACAACGAACGGGCTGGGCGTCATCGCCGGAAGGACCGGGAGGTACGATGAAGCAACGAAATACTTTCTTGAAGCCCTCGCCTTATTTCAGGCCACCGGGAACGCGCAGGGGATTGTTCAGACGTATATCAAGCTCGGCGTGGTAAGCGATCATCTCGGAAACTCCGATCAGGCTCTTGCATATTACCTGAGGGCTGAAGAATTGAATGCGACCGATCCTTCATCAAGCGCTTTTCTGACGCTGATGAACAATATTGGGATCATCTACGGCAAAAGAAACGATCTGCGCGTCGCGACAACCTACTTCAAAAAGGGACTCAAACACAGCGATCCAGAAAAATTCACAGGAATCCATATCGCGCTCCTCGGAAGTCTTGGCCTCGCGTATAAGAACGTGGGAATGACTGATTCGGCGTGGCATTTTCAACAACAGGCATTATCGATGGCCAGGCAAAACAGGCTTCCGGAAGAAGAGGCGCGCGCGCTGGTGAATTTAGCGGCTCTCGTGGACAAAAGCGATCCGTCGCAAAGCTTTCAACTGCTGACTGAGGCCCTGGCTATAACCGAACGAATTCAGGAACTAAAGCTGAAAACCGAAGTGTACGAAGCAATGATCGCGCACTACAAGCAGCGCCATGAATTCGGCCTCGCCCTTGAGCTTTCGGAAAAACGGCAATTGCTTAAAGATAGTTTATTCAGCCTGGCTAAATCGCGGGAGATTGCAAACCTTCACGCCATACAGGAGCTGGCTCGTCAGGACGATGAGATAAAGGATCTGGCATTGAAGAATGAAAGGTCAATCTTCCAGCGCAATCTCATGATAGGCGTTGCGTTAGCTGCCATCGCCATCATCGGCATCGTCTGGTTCTACAATACGAAGGTTTCCCACTTGAACGGCGCGCTGCTCGCGAAGCAGAACGAACTGAAGCGTTCAAACAACATCAAAGACAAACTATTTTCAATCCTTGGGCATGATCTCAGGGCACCACTCAGCCAGGTGATCGGATTCCTGAATGCACTGTCGCTAAAAAATCTCGGCAAAGATGACAGCTCGCTGGTGGAGAAGTTGCGACTTCAATCGGAACATACGCTGGCTACACTTGACAACCTCCTCATGTGGGGGCACAACCAGTTGAAAGGCATCCGGCTCAATCAACAAACGCTTCGTGTTAAAGAACAGGTGACGAAGAGTATCTTTCTCACCAATGATTATGCTGCGCAGAAGAACATCACGCTCGTCAACAGCATTCCGCCCGACTTGAATATCCACGTGGATCCTTCGCATTTCGATTTTGTGATCCGCAATCTGTTGTCCAACGCGATCAAATTTTCGCACAGCGGCGGAACGGTTTTACTGGAAGCTGTGTCTTTCGCTGACCAGGAAGTTATCTTCAGCGTGCGTGATTCGGGCGTTGGAATCCACCCGGAGCTACGGAAAACTATCTTCACTGCAAACGCGCAGAGTCTTCAGGGCACCTGGAAGGAAAAAGGAACCGGGATCGGTTTGATGTTATGCCGTGAGTACATCATTGAAAATGGGGGCCGGATGTGGCTTGAGAGTGAAGAAGGAAAAGGCTCTACTTTTTATTTCTCCCTGAAAAAGACGCTCATCGCCGCATCACACCAGTTTGCCGTCTGAGGGCGGACTCTAAAACATCGCAAGCCACGAACTATTTGTACGCTGCAGCCCCCGCGGCGATGCGAACGTCGCGCTCAACCTGAGGCAGGTACTTCTTCCACGAAAAAGTTTGGGCATCCCGCCAGGCTGCTCCATAACCAGGATCATCAATGTACGGAACTTCGTGATAGTGCGAGGCCGTAATATCACTTAACGTCTTCCAATAAGAATGACATTGGTTCAGAAGTTTTACCGCGTCGTCCCTCCTCTTCTTGTCTCCGGAAAGTCGAAAGGTATGTAACGCCACACCGGCGCGCAGTTTTTCAGCGAAGTAAAGAGAGAGGTACCCCCATGCTTTCAGATCGTCCAGTTCGCAGGCCAGGGCTCCAGAAACTGTACCCATACTACGCGCGAAGGCAATGACATCTTTGCCGTCCTGCGCCAGCAACGAGGCGAGTTCGTCGGGGGTGATCTTTTCCGGCGCGCTCTGTTTGCCGGCCAGGTTAGCGGTGACAAAATCTTTGATGGAAATGTAATCAGGATCCAGCGTCCGGTGGTCGATCAGTTCATCGATGGATATAAAGGAAGATGTAGTATCGTGTAGCCCGCCGTTGGAGGGAAAAGGTGCAAGAAACCCTTCGGAATACAGCGTGTAGTCCCACGTTGCAGCATGAAGCGAAGCCAGGCGCAATGGCATTTCCGACGCCTTTTTAAAAGCCTTCAGCATTGGCGCGCCGTCTTTCAAATCGTATCTATTTGCAAACGATGCGGAGAAAACCGCATCAGGGGTAGCCGGATCGTAAAGCAACCTTCCCCATACTTTGTAAAACAACCACTGTTTTTGGAATGCATACGTCCAGGTCACGTGATCATTTTTAGTATGAGAAAACTCCTTTGCAGGAATATAGCCTTCGGATCCTACGAAATAACCGTTCACATACGATGGCGAGTTCATGGCAATGTGTTGTCTTACAAAATCAGGCTGGCCCCAGCGCAGGATAAAAAAATCTTCATTGCGGATCATCCATTGGATCCGGTAGTTGTTAGGCATCGGACTCCAGTAGCGATTTTCTACTTTGCCTGAATGGTCGTCATGCGTGAGCAGGAGACGCGGGCTTGAGTGTCCATGAGACCAGTTGAACTTGATCTCGACAAGCGTCGTGTCAGGCAGGCCCGCCTCGTCGATCACTCTTCGCATTTCGCCAGGATCAGCAGAAAGCACGGACCGGTGGAGGAACTTCACAGGGCGACTCGCCTGTTTCATCCCGGCAACAACTGTTTCCGCGATCCAGTCTTCGCGATCTTTAGCGCTCATCCCGGGCAGCCGTGACCCCGGCTGGCGAAAGTTACTCATCCAATCGGCAAGGGTAATTCCAATGCCCGCCAGATCGGGATACTCATCGATGACCTGTGTGACAACTTCACGCGTGTAACGTTTTACAATTCCGGAAGTATCATTGCGTTCAAGCACTTTGTAGTGTCGCGCGAATTCAGGCGACACTGCTATGTTCCAGTTGACAATGAACGGCTCAATCGCCCGCGCCCTGCACATGCGGAAGAGCGCCGTCCAGAACTCCTTCCACTCCGCCATTTCCTCCGGAGAAAAATCATTTGCGTGAGGAAAGTTCGCCGGCTTAACCATGTATGAGAATGGATGAACGTTCCACAGCGAAAGCAGGTTGAAGCGGTTTTCAGCCATCTGATCCAAAAAACTTTCCCAGAATTTCAGATCGCGGCAAATTTCCGTGTGCTGTTCCATTGCCGGACCAGTGCGATACGATGACCATGGAAGATTGAATTTCACGGCCCGCACAGAAAAGTGCGGGTTAATTTTTTTTTCGGCGACGGTGCGCAGTGTTGCTCCGTTCTGCAATTGCTCTGCAATATCCAGCGCGGCGTACATCGCTCCTGCAGCATCGTGCGTTCTCACTACAATGGCACCCTGACCCCGGCTTATCTGATAACCTTCAGCCTTCAGCCCAGGATGCGACTTGTCCACCAGAAACCGGATGTCGGAATCAACCGTGCTTTTCGGCGTTATTATCTGAAGCGAAACAGGAGCGTCATTCAGCGCATGGCCAATACGTTGTATTCCGAACAGCAGTGGTTCACTTTTCTCAGTGATAGCAATGGCGATCTGACCTGAAGAGGCGATGGGAACCAGGAAAATGAAGATGTAAATCAATGTGCGCATACATGGCCCCTGACCGCGGGGTGCCGGGTCATCTTTATTTCATATAAGACTCTCTTACCGCCCTGAATTCCGAAGTGGCTTTCCACTTAGGCCAGTCCTCATTAAACGAGAGCTTTTTTCCAACCTGGAACAGAAGTTTCAGATCCTCTACGCCGCCCTCGAAATTCATACGGCTCCTGTCGAATTCATCCGACGGTTGATGATAATATTTTTGTGTGTACGTAACCTTAAGCTGGCTGCCGTATTCTTTTCCCTTCCCGATGAAGTCACTTCCCGTCTTGAGGTAAAGTGCCGGGATGCCGATCCTGGCAAAGTTGAAGTGATCTGACCGGAAGTAATAACCCTTTTCAGATTCATCATCCGGTATGACATCCCGGCCGAGAACTTTGGCTTCTTCGCGGAGGTAATCTTCCATGTCAGACTGACCGCTTCCGACGACCATGACATCTTTCATTTTTCCATACGGATTAATTCCGTCCATATTGATGTTGGCGACTGTCTTTTCTTTTGGATAGACCGGGTTCTCGGCGTAGAAAGCAGAACCCCACAAGCCCTGCTCCTCAGCCGTGACTGCGAGGAATACGACAGAACGACGCGGTTTATTCTTAAGGCTTTTGAACGCTTTCGCGATTTCCAGTAGCCCGGCCGTGCCACTGGCATTATCGAGCGCACCATTGTAAATGCTGTCGCCTGATGCGTCCGGCCGGCCAATGCCCAGGTGGTCCCAGTGCGCGGTATAGATGATGTATTCATCGGGGCTTTCAGTGCCTCGAATCGCGCCGATAACATTGTACGATTTATCGTAACGGACCGTGAGGTCCATGGAAAAAGTTACACCGGCATTTAATGACATTCCTTTGAAGCCGGGTTGCCTGGCCTTTGCCTGGGCTTCATTGAAATCAAACCCGGAGGCTGCAAAAACTTTCTCGATGGCGGATTTCGTGATCCACCCGATGCCTTCACAAAAATAGGTGGCCCTTCCTCTCGGATCCAGGTACAGATGCGCATCGTTCCAACCTGTCTGAAGAACCTGAAACGGATAGCCGGCTGGAACAGTATTGTGGACCACAAGACAACCCTTGGCACCCTGGCGCGCAGCCTCTTCGAACTTGTACGTCCACCTTCCATAATACGTCATGGTATTGCCTTTGAAAAAGGTGGAATCATCACCTCCGAACCCGGGATCGTTCACCAGGACGACTACGATTTTGTCCTTGACATCCAATCCCTCGTAATCGTTCCAGTTGTATTCCGGGGCAACCACACCAAACCCGGCAAAGACCATTGGCGTGTCCTTCCATTCGATGGTGGGCTCTGTGCGTTGGGAGTTGATGACATAGTCGTGAAAGCCCCTCAGGGTAACGCTGCTCTTTCCCGCGCGAAT